>CAZSUE010000161.1:7723-8617 GCA_964609045.1 uncultured archaeon
GAGGACCCGCTCGCGATAGCCGCGATCGAACCCGTAGACCTCCTCGAGGATATTGAGTATCGCCGCCTCCGCAGAGGTGATCACGCGATCCTCCAACGCGGTCTTGAGCACCCAGTAATATGCATATTGATCGCGGGTGTGGATCACCGGCCGCTCGCGGTCGTCGGGGACGAGGGCGAGGAAGAGGTTGCCGCGCTCCGCTTCGGCGTTTTTTGTCTCGTGCGATCGGCGCGAGCGCAACCATGTCTCCAGCGTCGCGATCTCTTCGTCGGATACGCCCGCAGTGCGGAGTTCGGCATTCATCGCATCGATATCGGCGGGTGAGAGATGGAGGAGGATCGCGAGCATATTGAGTATGCGCCACTCGTTTTCGCTGATGGCGCGATCCTCCAGCGCTTGGAGCACCGCCGAGGTGAAAAGGTCACGCACAGCTTCACCCTCCAATGGGTCGATATGATCGGCGAGCGCGCTCTGGTCGAGGCAGAGCACACCTGCTTGGCGGATCTTCTGGTACGCCTCACGGGTGAAGGCGGGATCGAGGTCGAAGAGGTCCTCGATGATCTCGAGAAGGCGGTACTCGTCCTCGACGACGAAGCCGTCCTCGAACGCCTCGAGGAGGATGCGCACGAAAATATATTCCCTGTTCGAACTGATCGCTAATCGGTCATCTTCCATGTGAGTGCCAACCCTGCTCGCCGCAATGGGACGGTCACGCGATATGCAACAGAAGTATTAGTGTTTTTGTACATGCTCGTCTTGCGCCGCGAAAGTGTAACAGTGCGCTCTTGCGGGAATTAGTTGTATATAGACCCATTTCTCGGGAACGCTCAAACGCGGCCCAGAAGCCCCAGGGCGCCCGTTTGAGGCTCGCCGATAATCATTGGTACGCGACCG
>CAZSUE010000162.1:0-8614 GCA_964609045.1 uncultured archaeon
ATCGTCCCCCGCGCCCTCCCGCCGCTCCGGTTTATCGCCCGAACGGGGCGCCATCTTGCGCCGGAGCGCTCCCAGCTCTTCGGCAAGTTCGCCCTTGAGCTCCATATCACCGTCGATGATGAGGTCCGCATCCGCATCCACATCCACCCCCGTACCCGTACCCGTCCCCGCATCGAGGTCGGCATCAAGATCGACGCGCGGCGTACTATCGCGCACACGGCCCGGTTTTTCGGGTCTCTTGTCGCGGTCGGAGCCTGCCTCTTCCTCACCTTTCGCGAGCCGGTCGCTCAACATCCGCGAGAGGAGCGCCTCCGACGGGAGTTCGAGATCCACATCGACATCGATGTCATGGCCGCGTCGACGCTTTGGCCGCGCGTGCCCCGTTCCAGCTCCCGAGCCGCTTTTTCCGGTGGCGTCACGCAGTGCGTCGAGCATCTGCTCCCTCTTCATGGCGTCCGCGCCGCCAGCTACGGTCCCCGCGACAGGAGCCTCGCTCTCGCCCGTGATCAGCGGATCGGTCCGTAACGATCGCAGCTCGTCGACCATGACCTCGCGAACACGCGCCTCGTCATCCATCGCCGCGATGATCCGCGCGATGTAGGGTTGCGCCAGATGCGCATCGGGTGCACCGGCGCTCTCGAGGATGAGATGCGCACGGTAGAGATGCCGGAGCGCCTCGGGATACTCCTCCCGTTGGAAATGGATGATACCGATATTGCCGGCGGTCCGAGCATAGCCCTGGACCTCCTCCGCACGTCGCTTGAGATCGAGCGCTTCACGATAGACCGAGAGCGCTTCGTCGAAGTCACCCAGCTGCTTGTGGACCACGCCGATATTGCCGTAGATCTCCGCCACGCGCCGGAAATCGCCGACGAACTCGGCGCATTTCCCCGCGCGGTTATAGTATTCGAGCGCAAAGTGAAGCTCCTCGCGCTCCATTGCCAGACGCCCGAGCCGGTCGAATATGTCGGTAAGGCTCTCGAGATCGGAAAGCGCTTCGTACGCCTCGGCGAGAAAGCGATACATCGACCATGCGCGATCACGCTTACCGCGGCGATACTCGATCTTTGCCCAGCGAGTATAGAACTCGAGGGCGGCTCGGCGGTGACCATGCGCTTCCAGCAGCTCATATCCTTCGCGGTAGAGGCGCCGCGCCGCATCGAGGTCTCCGAGCTTCACCTCACAGCGCGCCAACTGGCCCATGGTCTCCGCACGCCCGTCGATATCGCCTACTACTTCGAGGTATCCCTGGGCACGTTGGAAATCCTCGCGCGCTCGCGCGTAATCTCCTTGCTGGTATTCGCTCCTCGCACGATTGAACAGCGTCCGTGCCAACCCCCGCCGGTTTCTTGCATCGGAATAGAGCTCCTCTGCGCGCGTGTAGTGCGCGATCGCGCCTTCGTGGTCGCCGTCGGCAGCCTCGGTCATCGCCTCGGCCATGAGCGCTTCGCCTTGACCGCGCGCCACGCCATGTTCTGCGAGAAGCTCCCGCGCGTCGCGATACCGGATGCGCGCGCTCTCGACCTCGCCCTGCTGGATTGCGATATTGCCCTGCTCGATGATCATCTCGGCCGTGGTTTCGATATCGCCCATCTCCGCCGTGATGGTGCGCACCCGTTCCAGCGTCTTCTGTGCATTTTCCCAATCCTCGATATATTGGAGGAGTGTGGCGATGGCGCGGTAGGTCCGCACCATTCCGTTGAGGTCCTCCAGCTCGGTATAGTACCCGATAGCGGCAAAGTACTGGTCCAACGCGCGCTGGTATTCGCCCACGGTCATGAGATGCGCGCCAAGCTCGAACGCCACCCGTGCGCTATGGACAATATCCTTTTTGTTCCGGAAGAATTCGAGCGCGTCGATGAGCGTGGCACCGATCTCGACCCAGAGCCCCCACCGACGTAATAGGCTGAGCCGTTGGATGAAATATCGGTATCCGCGTCGTTTCCGGCCCGCGCGCAGGAGGTGCCCCGTCACCTCCACGGCGGTCCACGGCGGGAGCGGGTCACGAAGCTGCATGTAACCGGCACATCGGAGTTCGAGCTCGCGCGCGCGCTCGCTCCCACGAAGAGGATCGTTGGCAAATTTTGCCACCATATCGTTCAGCGAATAACGGCCGGTGCCGCGGTCGTATTCGATCAGCCCCTGCGAGCTGAGCGCGCCAAGTATCTGGCTCGAATACTGCTCGCCCATGACGAGGACGACGCCTCGTTGCAAGACGGGATGACCATAGAACGAGAGCGCGAGGAGGTGGTCGCGTTCGCGGTCGTCCAATGTCTCAAAGACGGAGCGTAAGAGCGCTGGTAGCGCCCGATCCTGTGTCGTAACCGCCTCGCGTACCGCATCGGGGCGATCGTGACGGCGCCGTGCGGTGATAGAGAGTATCGTCGCCAACGGCAACCCATCGAGGGTTTCCACGAGCAGCCGGAGGTCCGCGCGGTCAGGGGCAACGTTCCAGTCGGAACAGAGATCGGCCACCGCGTCCTCGTTCAACCCCTCCAGGTCGATCTCTACCGGCATCGGTACCTTCGACCGACCGGCCTTCATATCTGCGCCACTCTCACCATTACTCTCACCGTTACTCTCACCATTACTCTTCCCCTCACCTTCAGTGCCCGCTCCCGGTTCTTGCGCCGCGTCGGTCCGTTTCTCGGTCCCGTCACTCTCCTCGCGCTGGGGCGACCGTTCGTCCGCAATATGGAATCGTTCGCTCGGAGCGCGCGCCCCGCCGGCCGGTAGTGGCCCCTCGGGCCGCGCGGCGTCCGCTGGAGGAGGCGACCGCTGCCGGGACCGCTTTCGACCGGTTCGGCGCCCTCCCGCCGTACGGGTGACGAGGATAGATGATGCCGCGGTATCCGTGTCGGCAAGCAACCGGTAGAGCCACCGAATATCCTCGTCTTCGGGGAGACGATGGGCGTCATCGAACACCATCACACACCGATGTTCATAGAGCGCGTCACGAAGTAAGGCGTGGATCTGGGTCTGGTCCTCGCCCGCGTCGCGAAGGAGCTGGAGGAGGCGACCATCGTCGAGGAACGAGAAAAAGAGCGCACACCGCGCCACGAGGAGATCGAAGCTGTCGCTCGGGCGTATGGTATGCCAAAAGACCGGCCACTGCTGAGCAATTCCACAGCCGTGCGCGACGGCTGCGGCGAGCGCGCTCTTGCCCACACCGGTCGGGCCGCGCAGCTGGACCATCCGCCGCTGCCCCAGCGCGTCGTATACGCGTTGGTAGACTGCCTCACGCCCGAAGAGATGCGGTGGGGTGGGCACTGGCTCGAGATCGATGCCAAGCATCTTCTCCCAGCGGTCGTCCAGCGTCTCCGCGATATCTTGCACTCGCGGCGGCGAAAGATCGTTCTCCACCGGTATCTTGATCTGGAGAGATCCGCGTTCGGACCACTTCGGCTCTTCGGTGGCGAGATAGATCCTCGCATAGACCTTCAACCAAAGCCAATAGATTTGGCCGGTGGCTGCATCGTGGACGACCAATAGGGTATCACGCGACTTTGCGATATGCTGTTGAAGCTCCTTCACCGACATCTCGAGGCGTGCCAGTTCATCTTCGACCGCGAGCGTTCTGCAGCGGCAGACGGCAAGATCGAAGATACGGCCCGTGGGGACCAAATGGTGATAGACCTGAACACGATAAAACGCTTCGAGCCTCTCGAGCGCAGGAGCGGTGTCGGTTTCAATATCGTTTTCAATATCGGTATCGGTGCCGGTATCGGGATCTGCATCGCTTTTTGTCCCGCCTTCGATCGCGGTGTCGGTGGCACCCGCGGTGGCGGCGGCACCATGTCCTGGCTCCCGCTGCGGCTCGGTTCCCCCGATCTCATTTTCATCTTCGTCTTCGTCTTCGTCTTCGACCCTATCGTCACTCTCCACCGCCGGCACCGCATCGGTATCGGTATCGGTATCGGTATCTGTATCGGTATCGATATCTGTATCGGTATCAGCAGCCGCCGCCGCAACCGCAGCCGCGTCTCCCGCAGACCCGTGTTCCTCCTCCGGCGATAACGGCTCGATTTGCCAGTTCGGGGGAAAGTGCTCGCGGAGTTCGTCGACTACCGCTTCGATGGACGGTATCTCTTGGTCGTGATCGGACGCGTCCGATTCCGATTGTGTCGTCACTTCGTCACCTCTTCAACTTAGCTATTGGCACCGGCTCCTCTCCATCGTCGGCGAAGATGCTGGGCGGATCGAACCATCGATCCCTATCACAGCATCCGAGACCATACCGTCCCATCCCTTTATGCGTTGTTGTCGTGAAGTGGATTGAAAAATGTCTCCGCGTCGCATATAGGTCGCCGACGCGCTCCATTTACATCCCGTTCCGACTTGGTTCCGGGTGGAGATATGGAACTATATCTGGATATGGATCTGGATATGGATCTGGATCCAGCATATGAACGAGTGCCGCGTCCGTTCCGGCTCCGGTTCCCGTTCGATCTTGTCAGGTCACCTTGTATTTGCGCGCTCGCGGTGAGAAGATCCGGCCCTCTTGTTCCAGCCGCTGGAGAAGGGTCTCGGTGCGCTGACGGTCGATCCCGTGCCGTTGCGCTTCGCCGATGATATCGTCGCAATCCGCGCCGTATTGCTCGCCGGCTTGCAGCTCACGGATGATCCCGATGACGATCTGGAACCGTTCCCTTTGCGAGTGCGAGGTCCCCGACGCGATGAGGTCGATGTCCATGATCCCGTCCTCGCGCGCCACCTTGGAGAGATAATATTTCATAATATTGATGGCCCGATCGGTGTCCTCGGTCTCCACCGCCTCCTTCAGCTTCACCCGCGCTGACGCTTCCGCGAGTCGCACGAGCGCTTCGAGTTGCCGTGCCGTGATCGGGACGGGCGCGCGTTCGCCCTCACCCTGGCGGCGGATATTGACATAATATTTCCGTAGCTCATCGAACGCGCGCTCCGTGAGTACGGGGAAGCATGTCCGTTTCGAATATGCGACGTATTTCCGGAGGAAATCGGCCTCGTAGATCGGCTTGGATTCGGAGAAGGCGCTCTTCTCGTCCTCTTCCGAATATCGCCCCTCCGCATTCAGACGCCTAAACTCGTGGATCTCACCGGCACGGTGCACAGAAAGGATATGGTCGGCCATTTTATAATCGGCTTGGTGGTCGGGTTTATCGATGATCGGAAAGATGACATCGAACCGCGAGAGGAGTGCGGGCGGCAGATCGATCTGCTCCGCGATGGGCTGATACTCCACGAACCGACCGAACTTCGGGTTCGCCGCACCGAGAAGTGCGCACCGCGACTGGAGCGTGGCGGTGATGCCGGCCTTGGCGATGGATATCCGCTGCTGTTCCAGCGCCTCGTGCATGGAGGAGCGGTCCTGGTCCGACATCTTATCGAGCTCGTCGATGCATGCGATGCCCTTGTCTGCGAGCACGAGCGCGCCCGCTTCCAGTGTCCATCGCCCGTCTGCGAACTCGTCGCGGATGGCGGAGGCGGTGAGCCCCGCCTTCGTCGCCGCTTGGCCCGATGCATAGATCCCGCGCGGTGCGATCTCGCTCATATGCCGCAGCAGTTGCGACTTGGCGGTACCGGGGTCGCCGATGAGGAAGACATGGATATCGCCGCGGATCCGCGTGCCGTCCGGCAGACTCTTCATCACGCCGCCGAACATCTGGAGGACCAGCGCTTCCTTCTCCATGGTCATACCGAAGATCGACGGCGCCACCGATTTTCGGATATTGATAAATATCGTGGGGTCGCGGCTCGTGGTGAGTATCTCGTCGATGTCCTCCGGCGAGATATCCACCTCCTCGAAATCGTGCTCCTGGATTTCGATGGAACCGCACTCGAGATAGATGTCGAAGATGGTGCGCCGTTTCGGACCGATCCCTCGCTGCTTGCTTTTCAGTACGCCGTTGAGCGTGAGCCGGTCACCGGGCTGGATGATGCCGGTCAGGTCGTCGTCGAGGTTGACCATGAGCCGTTGGGGCTGCTCGCCGCCGCGGAGCCCCTCGGGCGATTCCTGGATCTCGACGCGCTGCGTGTCGATGAAGGTAGAGAGCCTCGGGAGGAGCCGGAACGCGGTCGATCCCGCCGCACGTCCGCACCCGGTCTCTTTCGGGCACTCCAGCGGCTCTTTGAAAAAGAATTCGTCCTGCGCCACGCGTTGGAGCGCGCCACAGCGCAGGCATTCGAAGACCGCCTCTGTCATCTTCGGGCGCACCTCGGTGGCCTTCCGCACGAGCCCTTCGATGGCGATATACTTCACCAGGTGCCGCGCGCGGAGGTTCCGTATCTCGATCTTGTGTACCTTTGTGGGGAGGTCCCGCAGCCGAAAATGGAGCGGCACCTGGGTATCTGGCGGCATTTGGTTCATGACCGCCTGCTCGGCCAGTGCGAAGGACCGTTCCGGGTCCTCGAGGATCGACTCTGCAAGTTCTGCGTCGAACCGCGAAAGGTCCCAATACGATACCTCGAGCGATCTCGTATCGGGATAGGTATCGGCGAGGCTATGGATCCGCGGGATATAGTCCCATTCCGAGAAGAACTGCTCCCAGCGGTTGAGGAGCGTCTCGTCGCTGAACTCGTTGGCCATGGTCTCTCGTTCTCCTTCTTGGCGCGCCGTTCGATCCGTGTGGTCCCATTCTCGAGGTCGCTATTCTCCGATACCCATGTCCCGGTCATCCATGGCGGTCGAAGACGCGGACCGTTCGATAGAGCCCCGGGGTCACTTCCTTGACATGGCCGTGACGTCGGAGCCAATTAAAAATTCTTCGGACGCGCGCTCCACCCGTTGCCAGTCGATGTTTCAACGCAGTTTCGAACGCGTGATAGGGCCAGCCGTCATGATAGCGCTCTCGATGATCGAGTTTCAATAATACGCTCTCACATGCGATCTGCTCTTGCCTGCGCACCCGCTCGCCCTCTATGCGTTCGCGCTCCTCGAGCGCACCGAGCGTCTCCCTCGTGAACCCCTCGAGGTTCTCGCGAAAGCGCGTGAGGAGTTCATAGATCAGCGCCTCGCTCTTCACCATCATATCTTGCGGCGGTGTGCCGGTGGCGCGGCTCATGGCGTGCGCGACCCGTGTGATATGCTCGCCGAGCCCGCCGATGAGGCCAACGGGAAAGAGCTGGTCGCGAAGCATCAGCTCGTAGAGCGTGGGCCAGTCCTCCTCGATCCATCCGAGCACGACCTCGCTTCCGCGCTCTCGCATCTCGATGGGGAGGACGGTGCGGTCGAGGCTCAGCTTGGCGCGAAAGAGGAGCTGGCCGATATCGGACCGATACTGGAGGATGTCCGTTTCGGTAGCTTCGAGGGCGAGGTCGCCATCGGCAAGAAGGAGCGGGAGGTCGGAGAACGAAAGCGCCTGAGCACGGTTCGAGCGCGCGAACTGCCCCGTTTTCGCCGTTCTTGGCGGGAATATGACGCTTTTCGTAAGATGGAACGGTTGGACGGTGATATTGCGCTCAGCCGAGGGGGCGGTGTGCGCGGGCGGAGAGGGCCGTCGCGTGATCCATTCCACCGCCCGCGGGAGCGCGGTATGCGGCCGATAGAGGAGTGGCGGCGGACCGTAGCGCAGCGTTACAGCGAATGGGTCGCCGTAATCGAAGCTCGCCCGCCTCGTGCGTTTTTGCAGCCACGGCGGAATGACCTCATGGACCTCCGTGAATATCTTCCGTACCGTTGCGAGATCGCACTGATACTCGCCGAGCGAATAACCGATGGGGGAGAGGGTGTTCCCACCGGCGCGCCCCTCGTAGATAGGCGAAGAGAAGAGATAGGCGAGGGTGGCGTTGACGAGGGTCTGGCTACCGAAGATGAACCGGTCGCGAAACATACTCTCGAAGTCGGAAAGATCGATGGCGGGATCGATGGTACAAAAAACGTTTTCGTATCCGACAAGGTGCAACTCGGTTGCGATGAGGAAGCGCCCGCTGTCGTGACGGTTATAGGTCCGCCAATCGCTGACCTCGCCCACGAGCGTCGCGAACTGCGCCTGGGGCCACTGTTCGGCATGGATGATGGATCGCGGAAGGAGGACCGGTATGGCGAAGCGGAGGTCGTCGAGCGAGGCGGCGAGGAGGATGAGCTCGTAGTCCCGCTCTCCTCGCTCGCGGGCGATGGTGTATCTGACCGTGTTGAACCGTCTCACCAGCGGTTCCGGCGCGGGATGGATGAACCCGCGCAACTCCACCGTGGCGCCCACAGCGGTGCGAAGGAGGTTGAGCGTATGGCGGAACTCCTCACCGAGCACTCTTGCAATACGGTTCGGTCGTTTTCGAAGGAGATGCCGCCGTTCCCGGCGCGTGAGGATCCCTTCGCCATAAAGCGTCTCGATATCCACCGGCACTGGTCGTGGGCGGTTCTGCGCGCAATCGCGGACATCTACCGACCCATGGGTGTTCGTTGCGGGAGCGGCATCGTTCTCGCTCGTTGTGTCGCGCGCTCGATCCGGATGATGAGTATGGCTCATCGATATCGTCCTCTTCGGCGTTCGCCGCACCGCGGTGAGAGTGACACGAACCTCCTGAGCCGCGAAGGAACATAATAAAACTCCGGCGCCGTCCGTCCGCCCTCATAGTGTTACCTGCGAGAACCCCGACGGTTTGTCAGACTTTCTGGAGGGGTTTCGAGCATGTCTCA
>CAZSUE010000163.1:0-8604 GCA_964609045.1 uncultured archaeon
CAGGGCCAGGAGTATCTGATTAATCTGATCGATACGCCGGGGCACGTGGATTTTGGTGGCGATGTGACTCGCGCCATGCGCGCGGTGGACGGTTGTGTGATCGTCGTCTGTGCGGTGGAGGGCGTCATGCCCCAGACCGAGACCGTGGTTCGCCAGGCGCTGCGTGAAAAAGCGCGTCCGGTCCTCTTCGTCAACAAGGTCGATCGGCTCATCAACGAGCTGCAGGTCACCCCACAGGAGATGCAGGCGCGGTTCATCCGCGTGATCAACGAGGTCAACGACCTCATCCGCAAGATGGTGCCGAAGGAGTTCAAGAGCGACTGGATGGTCAAGGTCGAGGACGGCTCGGTGGCGTTCGGGTCCGCCTATTACAACTGGGCGATATCGGCGCCGTACATGAAAGAGACCGGCATCACCTTCACCGACATCTACAACCATTGCCACGACAACCAACAACGCGAGCTGGCGAAGAAGGCGCCGGTGCACGAGATCCTCCTCAATATGATCACGCGCCATATGCCGAGCCCGCTCCATGCACAACAATATCGAATACCGCACATCTGGAAGGGCGATCCGGAGTCCGAAGCGGGCAAGACCATGGTGAACTGCAGCCCGAGCGGCCCCACCGTTTTCATGGTGACCAAGATCGTCATGGACAAGCACGCGGGCGAGGTGGCCACCGGTCGTCTCTACGGCGGGCGATTGGAGCGCGGGCAGGAGCTCTATGTGAGCGAGATGCCGAACCCGAACCGTGTCCAGCAGGTCGGACTCTTCGTCGGTCCCGACCGGATACCGGTGGAGCAAGCGGTGGCCGGCAATGTGGTCGGCGTGACCGGCGTGCGTGACGCGATCGCAGGATCCACGGTGACCTCGGAGAAGGAAATCCATCCGTTCGAGCGTATCGTGCATGTCTCCGAGCCGGTGGTGACCGTCGCCATCGAGGCGGAACATATGAAAGACCTTCCGAAGCTCGTAGAAGTGCTCCGCACCGTGGCGAAGGCGGATCCCAGTATCCAGGTTGAGATCAACCAGGAGACGGGCGAGCATCTCATGTCCGGTATGGGCGAGCTGCATCTCGAGATCACCGAGTATCGGATCAAGAACGAGCATGGGATCGATATCCAGTGCTCCGCACCCATCGTCGTGTACCGCGAGTCGATCACACGGCATGCAGGTCCGTTCGAGGGCAAGTCTCCCAACAAGCACAACCGGTTCTACTTCGAGGTCGAGCCGCTGGAGGAGGGCATCGTCGAGGCGCTCCGCAAGGGCGAGTTTTCCGAGGGCAAGATCAAGGGTGCCAAGAAACTCGGGAAGGAATTGATGGAACTCGGGATGGAGGACCGGAAAGAGGCGCGCAACGGGTATGCGTTCTATGGTACCAATTACCTCACCAATGTCACGAAAGGTATCCAGTATCTCCACGAGACGAAGGAGCTGATCATCGACGCGTTCAACGAGGCGATGAAACTCGGGCCGCGTGCGCGCGAGCCGTGCATGGGGCTGAAGGTCAAGCTCATCGATGCGAAACTGCACGAGGATTCGATCCACCGCGGCCCGGCACAGGTCATCCCCGCGGCACGGTCGGCGATCTACGGCGCCATGGTGGTGGCGGGCGTGGACCTGATGGAACCGAAACAGAAAGTGTTCCTCAACACGCCGCAGAATTTGATGGGCAATGTCACCCGCGAGATGCAGTCGCGGCGTGCGAGTATCGACGATATGCGCCAGGAGGGCGATCTCACCATGATCGTCTGTACGGCGCCGGTCGCGGAGATGTTCGGTTTCGCCAACGCGATCCGTAGCGCAACGCAGGGACGCGTGCTCTGGACCACAGAATTCCTCGGGTTCGAGAAGCTCCCGCGCGATCTCCTCCCGCAGATCACGCGCGAGATCCGCGAGCGGAAGGGGTTGAAACCGGAGATGCCCACCGCAGCATATTATGCCTCGACCTGATCATCATGATCTGATAGGATCAGTGCATGTTCGGGGTTATGGAAGATACGAAAAACTTCAACGATATCCCGTTACGGTTTAGAAAATTGCAATTCCGGGAACTAAGCAGCAGAAAAACACATAAAGAAGAAGAGTATTCATGGACAGACCAACTCAATGGAGGATGTACTTATGGCTGAAAAACCTCATATGAACCTAGTCTTCATTGGACATGTCGATCACGGTAAATCGACCCTCGTGGGTCGCACCCTCCTCGATACTGGCCATATCGAGAAATATCTCATCGACAAATTCAAGAAGGAGGCTGAAGAGCGTGGCAAGGGCGGTTTCGAATTCGCCTATGTCATGGACGGACTGAAAGAAGAGCGCGAGCGCGGTGTGACCATCGATGTGGCGCACAAGCGGTTCGACACCAATAAATATTATTTCACGATCATCGACGCCCCTGGCCATCGTGATTTCGTGAAGAATATGATCACCGGTACGAGCCAGGCCGACGCTGCGGTACTCGTCGTCGCCGCGAACGACGGCGTCATGGCGCAGACGAAGGAGCATGTGTTCCTCGCACGCACACTGGGCGTGGAGCAGATGGTCGTCGCCATCAATAAGATGGATATGGCCGGCGTCGACTACAGCGGCGACCGTTACGAAAAGGTCAAGACCGATGTGGAGAAACTGCTGCGGCTCGTGAACTTCCCGCGCAAGAAGGTCCAATTCGTCCCGACCAGCGCGCTACGCGGCGACAATGTCGTGGAGAAATCGGATAATATGGGCTGGTACAAGGGCAAGAAGACCTTCGTGGACTGTTTGAATGCGCTGGATGTCCCGTCGAAGCCCACCAACCTCCCGCTGCGGCTCCCGATCCAGGATGTCTACACCATCACCGGTGTCGGGACGGTCCCGGTCGGTCGGATCGAGACCGGCGTCATGACGCCGGGCGACAAGGTGACCTTCCTCCCCTCGAAGCGTTCTGGCGGTGCGAGCGGTGAGGTGAAGACCATCGAGATGCATCACGAGATGATCCCGCGTGCAGAACCGGGCGACAATGTCGGGTTCAATGTCCGCGGTATCGGCAAGAAGGATATCCGCCGCGGCGATGTGTGCGGTGCGGCCGACAACCCGCCCACGCTCATCTCGTCGAAGCAGACCTTCGATGCACAGATCGCAGTGCTCCAGCACCCGAGCGCCATCACGGTGGGCTATACACCGGTGTTCCACGCCCATACGGCGCAGATCGCTTGTAGGTTCGAGGAACTGACGGTGAAGATCGACCCGAAGACCGGCGGCATCAAGGAGAAGAACCCGACCCTGTTGCGGACCGGCGACATCGCGAAGGTCAAGATAAGGCCGACGCGGCCGCTCGTGCTCGAGAAGGATATCAAGCAGCTCAGTCGGTTCGCCATTCGCGATATGGGAACCACCGTCGCTGCCGGTGTGTGTCTGAATATCAACCCGCGCGATATGTAAATTCGATCGTGTGGACAGCGTCGTTGCAACGACCGATATCGATACATTCAGATCAGAGACGTTCCGTTTGGACGTGATCTAAGTGGTACAAAAGGCACGCATTTCACTGACTGGCACCGACCCTTCGAAAGTCGATTTCGTCTGTATGCAGATCAAGAAGATCTCGGAGCGTACCGGCGTGCACATGAGCGGGCCCATGCCGCTGCCGACGAAACGGTTGCGCGTACCGGTCCGCAAGAGCCCCGACGGTGAAGGGACGGAGACCTGGGACCATTGGGAGATGCGTGTGCATAAACGGCTCGTAGACCTCGATGCCGACGACCGCGCGCTTCGGCAGCTCATGCGTATCCAGGTGCCCGACGGTGTGAACATCGAGATCGTTTTGCGAAGCTAGCTGGGCGAGCATGCGAACTCGTTCGCACGCTCGCTGGGCAATCCGCGCCGCACTACGAGATCGACCCGCATCCGCTACTCTGCCCCTTGGGGCAGGCTTTTTTTCTTTTATCTTTTTGTCAACTTCTTTCTCTCTAAACCATTTCTTTTCTTTAATTATTCTTCAACGCTATTAGTGTTGGCTATAGTTCTTAATCCCAAATCTTGGACTAGCCAATAGGGTGAGCGAGATGGGCACTTCCAGCGGTAAATTCACATCTCGTTTGGCATTGAAATAACTACGAGGGTATCGCTGTCTCTGTCGATCGTGTCAATAGAGACCGTCATTGCGGCATATACGGCTGACGACTACGATCGTGGTCAGAAGATCATCCCAGCGGTTGCATATGCCGAACTGTATGTCTATTATATTGGCGTGAAGGAAAAGGAGCAATCGACACTGGATCATCTCTTACGTAAGCTGGATACACAGTTCGCAAGGATGGAAAAGGTCAATTGCGCCCATGGCGGCATCATCGGCATCAACTGCGGTGAATACGGGACACATTGGCGTGATTATCTTATCGCAGCTCATCCATTCAACGCGCCCTATATCGTTGACACCGAGAATATTCGCGATTCCCCTTTCCTCGAGGGGAGAGTGATGACGGTCGGAGACGCGATGCGCGACCTCCATTGCATCGTACGATTGCCAGCGTCGTTCGGGCCGTACAATCAGTTATGGATTGTGATGATGATCGCATGGTTCAGATCGCGCGAAAACTTCTGATCACAAGAATAGGATTGCGCGATTCATCAGAAAGACACGATCTCGTTCGAAAGTTTTTTCCGTCCTTCTGTGCATATTGACTGTGACGGCCAGCGGTGGTGCAACCCATGGAGATGGATGAAGAGATACTGATCCAGTGGAACTATTGGTGGACCTCCGATCGACGGCGCGAGGATGATTATGTCCATCGTGACCTTCTCGACGAGGTCGAATGGTGGCTCGACCGCCGTGAAGCGATACCGATCATCGGTTGTCGTCGCGCAGGGAAGACGACCATCCTCTCCATGACGATTTGCCACCTATTGCGTTCTGTGCCGAAAGAGAATATCCTTTTCATCAAATGCGACGACGAACGCGTCCCACATACCGACCTCATTGACCGTGCGCGGAGCAAGCATCAGGAGCTGTTCAACCCCTCTGGCAGGATCTATATTTTCCTCGATGAGATCCAGGCGCTCGATCGTTGGCCGCAGACGATCAAACGTATCTACGACCTCGAACGGGAGACGAAGGTTCTCATGAGCGGGTCCACCCTCTTTACCGGCGACCTCGCCACCGCGCTCGCGGGGCGATATGTCGCGTTCGACCTCTACCCGTTCTCATTCGCCGAGTTCCTTCGTGCAAACGGCCTCGAGCCTACGAATAGGACCGCGATGCTGGCAGAGACCGCTACGATCCGCCATCTGCTCCGTGAATATCTCTATTGGGGCGGCTTTCCCGAAGTGGTGTTGGAACCGGACGAAGCAAAGAAGCGCACCCTCCTTCGGTTCTATTCCGATAGTATCCTCTATCGGGATGTGATCGCGCACGGGGGCATCACCAAACCAGCTACGGTGGAGAAACTGAAATCGTACCTCCTCGCCAACTTCACGAACCTTCTCAATTATTCGACCATCGCCGAGCATCTGGCGGTCGCTGCCGATACGGTAACTGCCTACCTCGCACAGATGGAAGCGAGCTTCTTCATCTTCGCCGTGCCGCTCTTTGCCTACTCGGTTAAAAAACAGCAGATCAACCCCAAGAAGATCTATTGTATCGATAACGGCCTACGCAACGCGGCGGGGTTCAAATTCAGTCGTGACCTTGGAAGACTCTATGAGAATGCAGTCTTTCTCGAGCTGAAACGCCGCGGTGGAGAAATCTATTACTGGCGGGATCGAAAGGGCGAGGTTGATTTCTGTATCAAAAGGGGTGACACGATCACCGATATGATC
Source organism: uncultured archaeon (assembly GCA_964609045.1). Classification (GTDB taxonomy): domain Archaea; phylum Thermoplasmatota; class Penumbrarchaeia; order CAZSUE01; family CAZSUE01; genus CAZSUE01. The sequence goes on from CAZSUE010000163.1 coordinate 5,797, forward strand.
CAGGTCTGTTCTAATATAGAAACCGCCGGCGAGCGCGAAGAAGACGCGCTGCTCCGGGGGATGGAGCGGTTCGAAGTGGAGCGTGGGACGGTCATCACCGGCGATACACGAACGGTGATGGAGCACGGGTCGAAGACGATACGCTATCTCCCGCTCTGGGAGTGGTTATTGGAGGAGGGGGTTAGGGATTAGGGGTTAGGGACTGGGGTTTGGAGCCGCCGCCCTTGGGTGTTTTTCACTCGCTCCTCCGGTGCGAGCGCATCGACTCGACGCCGGTGCCTACGATAGGATATGATATGGCAGGATATGACAAGGCAGGGTAGGGTAGGAGGTGATGGGATGTGGTAGGATGTGATAGGATATGACCGCGGTCACGGAAAAAATTGGTACTGACGACTTTTGAGCCGTCCATCACTATTAAATTCCTTCGCTCTATCATGACCAATTTCCTATTCGGACAAAGACGATAGGTAAATTGCGATCACCTACCTCTTCCAGTATCGGTTCATTACACATACCTCCACCTCCTCTTTTGTTTCCCCGAGGGATATTGGAACAGCACCGGTCGGTGGAGCGTCGGCCCCGCATACCCTGACTTCGAGAGTTTTTATACCTCTTCCGACACGGTCGGCGGTTTCAAAGAGATGCCGATTATTTTAAACAGCTCCCGCTGCTGCTCTGTCAAATGCGTCAATTTGAAAAATGATTGTGCAGCGCTACCGCATTCTACGAGCTTCACACGCCGTAGCAAAGTGAACGCCCGAGAGAAGCTATCCGAATATTCAGCGCGTTTGAGCAGTAATTTCAGTATCTGCCGCAACAAATGGGCCAAGATGCAGATGTATATATGCGCCCGGATCATATGAGGAACCCAGTGACCAATCGGCCGCACTCTTACAATATTCTTCATCGTACAGAACACTTTCTCCACCACATCACGCGAATCATACAACTCGACGATCTCTTCAGCCGAAAGTGAAAGGTCCGTCGAGATCAGTACATGGAAGCCATCGAACTCACGCGCCGTCTTCAACGCCTCTTCATCCAGTTCACATTTGAAGGTGCTCCTTGGTTTGGTTTCTCTGACTCGGTATCGATACTTACGCCGGTGACCGTTAAAGACTTCATCCAGCCGCGACCGGACCTCTTCGGGAGAGAGGTCTGGAGCCTCCACCTTCAACCGCTCGATTCGCTTATCCACCCACCGTAATTTGCGCTGATTTGCCGCTTTGCCTGCCTCCGTCTTTCTACACTCGAAGATCGTCTCTGAGGGATGATCAGTAATCATCTTTCCAATCTTTGGGAAGAGGTTCTGATGGCCCTCGAGAATCTTATAAAGAGCGATCACGAGCCGATCATGGGAATAGCGACGTTCGGTCACCTTCTTCTTCAGCTCCTTGAGGTTGGCTTCGATCTTCTTAATCGCCTTCTGACGTGTCTTTCGGCGGGTCTCCAAGAGTTCCTCGCTAAAAGAAATGACAATCTTTCGTTCTTTGCCCCAGAGCTCGACGATCATCGTTGTCCCAATGGTGAGCCATCCCTTCCCTTCCCCGTCCATTTTTATATTGAACAACTCAAATTTCGCATTGTCACGCGCTTCGCGGATAAGGGCCTTGACATCCTTCACATGTCGTTTCAGCCCGCAGACAAAATCATATGTCAACTCGTCGAGTTTTAAAACATTCGTCTCGCTGAGGTTCCCACGATCGAATACCAGTGTCGTTGAAGTGTGGTCATAGAGCGTCTTCAGTTGTGTGGCGGCATCGGGAAGGGTCGTGACATCGGTTGTATTGCCGGGATGGACCCAATGCTTGATCGGGATGCCGTCCTCTTTCGTCACTGCGAGCGCGATCACGACCTGCACGAGATGACTGAGATGGTCACGGCTGTAGCCATGTTTCTTGAACCAGTCCTTCTTGCAATAGAAATAGGTGCTGGTAAGGTCGTAGAGCCAGGTATCCATGTCGATTTCGAATACCTCAACCAGCTTCACGACGATCGCCTCTTCGATGCGCTCGATTCGGTCTTTCGTGAGATGGGCCATGCATGAGTAAAGGATCCATTCCTCCATCTGGGCGGGTTCGATCCCAGAGAGGTAGGTGAGTGCGGTCTCTTCATACCAATCGCGCATCCCGTTCTTGCTCGTTGGTGCGGTGGCGTGGCAGATCGCCATATTGGTTACCACCTTACCAGCGTCTGGCCCCCCGCCTTTCGCGGTATGCTTCCGGATGATCGATGGTAGATCGATGAGCTCGGCGCATTGATAGAGTGCCGCCATATCGCCGTATTCGAGCGATTTGAGCACCTGCATGAGATCGGCCGCGGTGTAGCCGAGTTTGAATAGCTCCTGTCGGAACCGCTCGACGAGTTTTGGTTCGTTGAACGCTGCGATTCTTGTTTCTATCTCGTTGAGTTCGTATGGTTCGCGGTTGTCGAGCCGTCCGATGTAGTCGAGGGTTATTTGTTTCACTTTGTCTCCACGACGTTCGGCTTCGACGACGGAGTAATAGCGATAGCCTTTGCGCGTGTTCGACCTTAAATACATAGGTATCGGGATGGTCTCCACTACATATATAGTTTGCCATCTTGGACACTTATTAGCGCCGCTTCAACTGTCTCCTAAGTCTCCACTACGCGGTCTTTGAAAATTGCTGAGCAATGATCTGGCTGTGGAAACCAAGGTGGGCTCAGATATGGTACGGCACGGTTCCGCGCTTATATACTCTCGAACTCAGGGCATACCGCTCTGCACGATATTCAGTAGAGACGGTTCCTTCGGACTGCGTCTCTACGAACACCGCGAAAATG
>CAZSUE010000164.1:0-8553 GCA_964609045.1 uncultured archaeon
GCTGCGCTATATCGAGTACCTACGAGACGACGGCGTCATCATCATGAACCGGCGCGTGATCCATCCGCCCATCGAGGTGGCGACGCTCTCGAAAAAGAAGCGCACCGATTTCGTCACCTTCGATGCGATCTATAAACAGCTGGAGACGGTGACCGCGAACATCGCAGTCATCGACGCGCTCGCGCTCGCCAAGAAGGCGGGGAACATGCGCACGGAGAATACGGTCTTCATCGGTGCACTATCCGCACTGGCCAGTATGCCGCTCTCCATCGACGAGCTGCGTGCGGGCGTCCTCCGCACCGTGCCCGAGAAGGCGCAAGCGGCGAACGAGACCGCGTTCGAGCTTGGCAACCGTGCCGCGTTCGAGACGCTCTGCGATCATCTCGAGTGCCGCGAACTCTGACAACCACGCTCCTTACCCATACCTACGACCGGCTTCAGCCGAGCAGTAGCCACACCGATTGACGCGTCATATCGAGGATGAGAGCTGGTCGGAGAGCGCCTGGAGCCGCTCGAACTTGTCCTCGAGCGCCACATCGGCCACCCAGATATCGGCGTCGCAGTCGTACTCCGCATCGGCCACAGAAAAGGTATACCCGTTCTTGGCCAGCATCGCCATCATCAGCCCGAGGAGCGGACAGGGGAGGAGCGCGAGACCTCCCTTCATCTCGTCGCATGAGGCATGGAACGCCCTCGACCCGAAGAGACCCTCTTCCTCGATGCGGCAATGGCGCGCGTCGGACCATTCGATGCGCACGCGCTTGGCCATACCGACATCGACATAATATTCGAACACCGCCTCGAGCTGCGCGGCGGGGTCCTTGCGCAGTGGCGGCGTGTCACCGTGGAGCCCGAGGTAATGGTGGATATGGCGCCCCACCTCTTCCCAGAGCTTGTCACCCAACACCATCCCCGTCGCATCCGTCAAGGTCGTGCTCAGCCCGTAGATCAATCCGTTGAGCACAAGATGATCGGTGAGTAAGGGGTCGTAAGCGTCGCAGCGAAATTCTACAATCCTCGGTTCCATGCGATCACGCATGGTGAACCATGCTGAGGCTACATATAGGTTTGTACAAACGGTTCGAAACGCGTTCCCACCCTCACTGCGAGATAGAGGGGGCAGCGTCGACGGGGATCGAGGATAGAGAAAGAAGAAAAGAAAGGGTTAAATGTGACCATATCGTTCTGCGGCACGCGGGGACAACGACGTGAGAGTTCTACAGATCGCGCTCTATTCGCAAGAGACCATGCCGATATTGATCGGGATCCAGGAACTGCCCGTGCATAAGCTCGTCCTGATCAGCCGTGAGGACGAAGTCCAATCTGCGGTCGAGTTCGGGCTCGGAGTGGGTAATGCGCTGGATATCGAGGTCGACCACGAGACCGTGGCACGCGAGGTCTTTCAATATATGATCGACACCATCACCACATTGGTGACGAAGGACGAAAAACAGTACGAGATCTTCGTCAATGTCTCCTCTTCCGAACAGATGATGACCTGTGCCGCGATCTCCGCCGCGTTCGTCACCGGCGCCAAAGCGTTCTATATTGTGAAAGATGCGCCGGTGCTCCTCCCGGTGATCAAACTGAGCTACGAGAATATCCTCTCCGAGTCCAAGATGTCGATACTGCGGACGCTGGTGCGAGAGAACGGGGAACCGGTCTCCTTTTCCGATCTGAGCGAAAAATGCTCGCTGGATAAATCGCTGGTCAGCTACCATCTCCGCGGCGGGCGCGATACACGCGGGCTCGAGGAGCTCGGGCTCGTTTCCATCGAACGCGGGAAGCAGGGGCGGGTCTCGATTTCGCCCACCATGCTCGGAAAACTCGTCACCAATGTCAATGCCAATGTCAATGCCAATGTCTGATCTGGATCATGCGCGTGAGCCATGTGGAACTGGAACTGGAGGTGGAGGGGGGTCGGCTCCAAACCCGAACCCTCACCTCCCCCCCTTCTCGTCCCCACCGGCTCGTTCCATTCAGTCATCGAATTCGAACATGTCCTCGTCGGCCACATCCGCGTCTTCTGCGTCTTTTGCGTCTTTTGCGTCTTCCGCCGGTGCCATCTCCAACTCCAATTCGGGTTCCAGTTCCGGTTCCGGTCCCGGTTCCGATAGCATTTCCATTTCCGCGTCGGTCTCCACTTCTTCTACTCCTTCCGTTCCCTCTTCCTCTTCAGTGGTTCCCTGCGTTTCTTCCGTCGAGGCTCTCTCGTCCTCCACCTCCGCACCCTCGTCGAACGGGCGCTCTCCTTCGTCACCGGACTCGCGCCCCGCGCCAAACTCCGCTCCTTTTGGTCCACCCTCTAGCTGCTTGAGCCCGCCGCGTTTCAGCGTGTATCGTGCCCAGAGCGTGAGGAACGACGGGAGCACGAACACCGCGGCGAGGAACGAGAAGAAGATCGCCATGGCGGTGAGCCAGCCGAACTGCTTGATCGGCGGGAGCGTCGTGAAGACGAGGAGCCCGAACCCGACCATCGTCGTCGCCGCCGCACCGAAGACCGGCCTTCCGATATTGATCGAGGTCGAGTACATCGCCCGGTCGATATCTTGGTACTTCTCGAGGTCCTCGGGGAATCGATGCGCCACATGGATGCCGTAGGTGATCCCGAGCCCGATGATGAGCGACGCGATGGTGATGGTGATCACATTGAGCGAGAGCCCGGCGAGGAACATCGTCCCGAAGAACCATGTGATACAGAAGATCATGGGGAGGACGGTGATCACTCCGAGCCCGAATGAGCGATGGAGGAAGAAGAACACGATGCCCATGATGATCAATGCTGCCACGAAGGTGACGAGGATCGAGTTCCACTGGCTCGCGCTCATCGAGTCGAGGATGAGCTGGGTGAGGATCGGACCGGAAGTGACGATGGCCGAGTCCACCGCAGCGGCGTTCTCGATCGGGTCGATATCATCCTGCAAGCCGGACTGGAGCGTATATGCGTTCTGCTCGTTGTTGCCGATATCGACATTAACGATGACCAGCGCCGCGTCGTAGCGACCCGTGGCATCGTCGCGGTGGATCAAATTTGTCGCGTCCTGCCGATAGTTCTGGTAGATATAATCGTAGAGCGATACGATCTGGCTGTCGGTTGCATTGGAGCGGAGCGTTCCCTCCTCGTCGAACGTCTCGTAGAACTGCTCGGCGAAGGCGGTGTCGTACTTGTAATCGTTCCCGCCGCTCTCGTAGGTCGCATAATCCTCCATCAGCGACATGATCGAGCGCGTATCGCTCTCATTCGCATCCTTCACCACATATCTCGTATCGACCATGTTCGCGATACCGCGTTCCGCCGCTTGGACATAGGAGACAGTGGCGACATCGCCTTCGACGAAAACGCGCACATTCCCGCCGCCGGTGAGGTCCATATCGTACGCGTCGATCATGAAGGTGAGCTCACGCGCGATCGGGACGGATTCGGGGAGGAAATCCTTGAAATCGAACTCCGTTTCCACCACTGTCCCGGCGTAGGCGCCGAACCCGCCGAGCGCGATGGCGAGGAGGAGCACGAAGAACGGGTGGTGCTCGCTGCCCAGTGCGCCCATTGACAGGCCGCGGTCCAATGCACGCGCACCCGTTTTCTTATTTTGGCGCCGCTTGCCCCGCTTGGATCTTGGCTGGGGACCTGCAGTATTACTATTAGCATTACCATTACTATTGTTATTGCGGTGCTCGTCGAGGCCGCTGAAGAGCTCTTTCCCCTTCTTCTCGCGTGCCCTATCACGCAGCACCTTCGCCGCGGGAACGAAGGTGACCATGATGAAGAACGAGAAGATGATCCCCATAGCCGCCATGATACCGAACTCGCCCAGCGCGGGGATCGGTGAGAGCGAGTTGGCGAGGAACGCCACCACGGTGGTGACGGTGGCGAGGAGGAGCGCCACACCCACGCTCCCAATGGTGGTGGTCATGGCTTCGTCGATACCCTCACCCTTTTTCAGCTCCTCGCGATAGCGCATGGTGATATGGATCCCGAAATCGATCCCAAGCCCGACGATAAGCACGGGCACGGCGATCAGGAGCGGGTTGAACACGAACCCCATCAATGCACCGAACCCATAGACCCAGCCGATGGCGAGGAGGAGCGCGAAGAGGCTGACGCCGAGGTCGAAAAAATTGCGATAGACGATGCCGAGAATGACCACCACGGCGAGGAGCGCGATGGGGAGTATGATGGTGATCGAGTTCATCGACGAATCCATGATCTGGTTCATGATCATCGAGTTGGCGAGGGTGACATAGGCGAGCGACTCCGATCCGGACTCGCGGTCAGCTTCGAACCGCTCGACGAGGTCGTCGACATGCAGCTCGAGCTTCTGCGGGTCGCTCGCGCCGTGCGGACCAGCAGCGGCCGCATCTCCATCCCCATCCTCATCGCTCTTGAGCATCATCGTGACGAGCATCCCCACCGACTCGATCTGTTCCGGTGGCTGGAACTGCTTCGAGAACGACATGTTCATCGCACTGGTAAGGAACGATATCTCCGGTCGCGGGTTGAGGTAGACATCGCTAATCATCCTATGGAGGTCGGCGGTGCTCATCTCCTCGTAGCTGAGGTTGATCGTGATCGAACTGATATTGAGCGGCTCGATCTCCATCGGGATGGAGAACTGGATCGCTCCGCCATTGTAGACCCGCATCTTCTGCGTGAAACTGATATTGGAAAAGAGATTCAGGAGCAGTTCTGAGTTATCCATGGTGGCGTTGCTCCCTCCGCCCATCTCGCTCGGGTCGAACGCCGGCATCGCGAACTGCGACGGGTCCATCGGCATCGACATATTGGAGAGGTCCGGCATGCCCGCGGTCATGTTCGCGGTAATATTCGCGAAGTCGATGGGCAGTTCGATATCGCCCGCGGCGCCGATGAACTGCTTATAGGTCGCGTTCAGCGGCGGGTTCACCATCGTCGACCAATGCGATTCGAGTGTCTCCGCCGTCAGCGTCGTGAGATTGACCGGCGAGAACTGCACGAACGCCGCGTCGACGGTGGCGATCGAGGTATTGACCGCATCGTCGGCGATGGCGGCGCCGGTGGGCTTCGCCCCGTCGATCACCCCCGCGACCATGCTGGTGTTGGTGCGTACCGCATAGACCTGCTGGCTCAGCCCGATGCCCAGCGGGATCAGACCGTAGGTGCGGTTCCCTCGCACCATGGAGAGGTTCTCGCCCAGCGAGGTGGAGAACGCGGTGACGATCGAAGTCAGCGCCGCTTCTGACGCCGCCCCCACCTCGGGCATCATCGCATAGGAGAGATTGGTGACGATCCCTTCGATGGTCGCATTCATCATCGCCATCTGTTCCGGCGCGATCGCCATGCCACCCTCATCACCATCATCACCATCATCACCGCCCACACCGCCGCCGGTGAGGTTCGCCATATCGAAATCCATCATCTCCGAGAGGTCGCCCATGGACCCGAGCGCGCCGAGGTCGAACGCGTCACCCATATCGGTCATGTTCTCGTCGATGAGCCCGGAGAGGTTCATCCCGGTGAGCGCTTCCAGTTCGGCGATCATCTCATCCATGATCGACGCCATGTCCGCTTCCAGTTCGGCCATGGTCGTGCTCACCGTGGTATTGAACGATTGCGTCTCGGCGTTGAGACTCTGGTTCATTGCGCCAAGTTGCATGTTGATCGCACTGCCGATCGCTTCCATCATCGCCCCGCTCTTTTCTTCCATAACGACGCCGAACGCGTACCCGAACCCGACACCGAGCTCTTGTGAGACCATCCCGATCTCGTAGGCGACCGTATCGTTCACGATCCCTTCGAGTTCCATCCCGAGGGTATAGCCGGCCACCGCGCTGGCGTTCTCCACCGCGCTCATCATGGTCGCATTGATCGTCTCCTCGATATAGGCCCGAGCCGTGGCGTTGTCCATGCTTCCAAGCGACGCGTTGGTGAGCGTTGCGCGCAATGAATCGAAGCTGCCGTTGACCACGCTGGTCGCGGCGGCGGTGACATTCGACCAAATCGCCGGCTTCGCCGCCTGGTACATCCCGTATGCCATCCGGGTCGCGTTCGCTTCGATGCCCGGTAGCTTCGGTTGCATATACCCAAGCACCATCTGTCGCATCTGGATCTGGTCGGCCACTTCCAATCCGCGGAAAGTGTAGTTCTGTACCGTGCTTGCAATCGAGCTGTTGATCTGCTGTGAGAGCGTCGTGATCGTCGTATTGATACCGCTGGACAGATCGTCCATGGCACCCTCGATCTCTCCCATCGCCATGCTAAAGTTCTGCTGCATCCGGCCCATGTAGTGCTCCAATGTGCTATTGACCGCCGCCTCCATCTGCGCCGCGGTCTCGTTGATCATCGCTTCCATCTGCTCTTCCATCTGGACCATCAGATCATCGAGGATCGCGATCTGCGCGATATAGTCCGCCACGGAGGAGATGTCGCCATACTGGCCGTCGCTCAAATTCGATCTCACCATCTCGTCTGCGTACAGCTCCGATTCGAGCTCGAGGATGTCGACCATATTTTCCGGCGTGATGATATTGCTCTCCTTATCCTCGGCGCGTACGAAGATGGAAAGGGTACGGGTCGTGGTAAAGAGGTCCGACGCCTTCGAATCCGCTTTCGCTTCGCGGATGTCGGGTGTAAATGTGCCTTCCGACATCTCCTGGTCCATCCCGATGACGGCAAATGCGCCGAGGAAGAGACAGGAGAGGAGGAAGATCATCACCAAAATTACGATCGGCTTGCGAATGACGCCATGTCCGAACTTTTCCATCGCTTTCATAATCGTACACCTTTGCATTCAATAATGATAAAAACGGTCCAAATGTGAAATTCTATATATAGGCCATATTCGCCACGCTCACATCTCTCCCCGCGTTGACGACAATGGAAAAAGGGGAGCGGGTGTGGCTCGATGAGTGCGTCTATGTATCGGCCAGCTAAATGTCTGTCACTACCTTTTATAGTTTTTCATCCAGCCATGTTTCTGCCACAATAGTGGTCATGATCGGCCTTCCATATGAGCGATTGTGTCGCGCAATAGTTAAATAGCGGCAAACAGTATCGCGGAGTAGCACATGATAAGTCTTTCGGACAACGAGCAACAGGTGCTCTATGCGATCGCACGGTATCCGGAATATAACGATCGTGAACTCGCCGACCAATGCGGTCTAAGTAAGTATACGGTCAATAAGATCAGGCACCGTCTCGAGGATGGCGGCTATTTCCGTCGCATACGACTACCGCAGTTGGGCCGGCTCGGCGCGGAGCTCTTCTCGGTGACCCACGGCACGATCGGCGATTTGATCGCAGACCTCGAACGCCCCGACGGGGTGGGTGCGGCTGTGGCGCGAGACCGCAGCGGTGGCGACACCGAAAGGCCGCATATGCCCGGTGTCTTCCTCCTCGCATCGGAGAACGAAGAGGGGTTCGGGTTCGCCTTCGCTCGAAATTTCACCGCGATCAAGTACCAGGTGCATCGCGTGCAGCAGCAGTTCTCGACGATGACACCACGCATCGAATCGATGCATTATACCCTCTTCTCGTTACCGCTGGCCAATCTTGCCCGGTTCTTCGATTACGCACCGCTCCTTCGCGCGCATTTCGACCTCGATATCGCAGCGGCCGACCCACTCTCGCACGAGCGCTCGTCCACCCTGCAGCTCATCCCCGACCGTGAGCCCGCGCTCCCCGCACCACCGTCGTTCGTGTACGATGACACCGCACGTCAAACCTTCATCGCACTGGTGGAGGAGCCGGCGCTCACCGACACCACCCTCAGCGAGATGATCGATGTCTCCCGCCAGAAGATATCGCGGCTTCGACGCCGATTCTACGCCGAGGAGTATATGCGCACGCTCACGATCGTCGACCTCAAGCGGCTCGGCTTCGAGGTGCTCGCGCTCGTCCAGTTCCAACTCCATCCCAATTTCGCCGAACTGGTCACCGAGACGCGGTTCGCCCTCGCCGCCTATCTCGATAATATTATCGTCCTCCTCCGCGAGGGGCTGACATTCTTCGTCATTGGCGTATTCGAGACGCTGGGGCATTGCAAGAAGGCGCAATCGGAGCTGTCGCGCTATATCCAGCGTCATCAGCTCTTTCGAGAGGAGCCGCGGCTCTCGCTCTATTCGTTGTCCGACCTGACGCTCTGGCGCGACCATCGGTACGGACCGCCGACGCGCGAACTGTTCGCCTCAGTGGTCGATGCGGGTGATGAGCGAGAGGGGTGACGACGAAGGAACAGTGTCACACTTTCGAAACTCTCAGAACAGTCTGAACGATCGAGGTATGCTCGATTGTAACACAAAACGATAGTTGACCCAATATGGATTCAGCAGAAAGGGTTCCTTTGGACTTCCTTTCTGCGAACACCGCGAAAATGAGTACATTTTCCCGGAATTTAGCAGAGACGATCCCTTCGGGCTGCGTCCCTGCAAACATTGGAAGAGGAGAACATTGTGACTCTTCCAATATTCAGCAGAAAGGGTTCCTTTGGACTTCCTTTCTGCGAACATGGCCAAAGTGATTACCCTTTGCCAATATTCAGCAGAAATGGTCCCTGCGGGCTGCATTTCTGCGAACAT
>CAZSUE010000165.1:0-8550 GCA_964609045.1 uncultured archaeon
GAGAAAAAAGTTACTTATTAATTGCAAATTTCGGCAGTTGGTCGATACCGCACCCTATTCCTCAGGTTCACCGCTCTCTTCCCTCTCGCCCTCGGTCCCGGACTCGCTCTCACTCCCTTGCTCATCATCGCCCGCCGCCGCTTTTTCCACTCCTCCTCCTTCTTCTTCTTTTTTGCGCTCCTCACCATCTCCCTCTCCATCGTCCTCACCTTCACCTTCATCTTCGTCGGTGACGAGCTTTGCGGTGGCCACCACGGTATCGCCCTTGCGCAGTCGCATCACGCGCACGCCCATGGTGTTCCTGCCCTGGAGACTGACCTGGTTGACGGGTATGCGGATGATCATGCCGTGCTTGCTCGTGACGATCAGCTCGTCATCGGGGTCTACTTCGCGCACCTCCACCACTTTGCCATTACGGCGGTTCGTCTTGATATTGATGACGCCCTTGGCACCGCGATGGGTCTTTCTATAGTCACGCACGAGGGAGCGCTTCCCGTATCCGTGCTCGGTGAGCGTGAACAGCTGTGAGGAATCCGCCACCACCGCCATGCTCATGACCTCGTCGTCGCCCACAAGCCGCACACCCCGAACGCCGCGGGTATAACGCCCGATGGGGCGCACCTCGCTCTCTTCGAACCGTACCGCCTGGCCGTTTGCCGTGGCGAGGATGATCTCGCGCGTCCCGTCGGTCAATCTGATCTCGATGAGCTCGTCGTCGGAATCGAGCTTGATGGCCCAGATGCCCGTGGTCCGCGGTCGCGAATAGGCGGAGAGGTCGGTCTTTTTGATGATACCGTTTTTCGTGGCAAAATTCAGATAATACCCCTCTTGGAACGCCTCCACCGGTATCGTCGCCTTGACGCGTTCGTCCTTGGCCAGTTCGGGGAGGAGGTTGACGATGGGCTTCCCCTTCGCCTGCCGTCCGCCCATGGGAATACGGTAGCCCTTGAGCCAGTAGACCTTGCCCTTGTTCGTGAAGATGAGGATGTAGTTGTGGGTACTGGTCACGAAGAGGTCGTAGAGCATATCCTCTTCCTTCGTCTGCATCCCGATCTTGCCGATGCCGCCCCGATGCTGCTGCTGGTAGGTGTCCACCGGAATACGCTTGATATAGCCCTGGTTGGTGATGGTGATGACCACATCCTCCTCCGGGATGAGGTCCTCGTAATCGATCTCCACGACATTCTCGAGGATCTCGGTGCGCCGCTCGTCGTTATATTGCTCTTTGAGCTCGCGCAGCTCGTCGCAAATGATGTCGTAGCGTAGCTGGATATCGGCGAGGATCGCTTCGAGGTGCGCGATGGTCTCGAGGAGTTCGGAATATTCCGCTCTGATCTTATCGCGCTCCATCCCAGTGAGCTTCCGCAGCCTGAGCTTGAGGACGGCGTCCGCTTGCATCTCGGAGAGCGCGAACTGTTCCATCAGCCCGTTCTTCGCCGTCTGCACATCTTCTGCCGCACGGATCAAGGCGATGACCTCGTCGAGCGCGTCTAATGCGATGAGGTAGCCTTTGAGGACATGTGCACGATCCTTGGCACGGCGCAGATCGTACGCGGTGCGTTTGCGCACCACCTCTTCGCGATGAGCGATAAACTGTTGGAGGAGCTGTTTGAGCGTGAGCACGCGTGGTTTCTCGTCGATGAGCGCGAGGTTGATCACACCGAAGGTAGACTCGCATGCGGTATGTGCAAAAAGCTGGTTGAGGACGACATCGACGATGGCGTCGCGTCGCAGCACGACGACGATGCGCATCCCTTTCCGGTCCGACTCGTCGCGGAGGTCGGTGATCCCTTTGATCCGTTTTTGTCGTACGAGATCTGCGATCTTTTCGATCAGTTTCGCCTTATTGACCTGATAGGGCAGTTCGGTGACGATGATCTGCTGGCGACCGCGTGGTAGGTCCTCGAGCTCGGTGCGTGCGCGGACCTTGATATGGCCACGGCCGGTTGTGTAGGCGCTGTAGATGCCGTTAATGCCGTAGATCAGCCCGCCGGTGGGGAAATCCGGCCCGCGGACATATTCGAAAAGGTCCGCAATGGTGAGATCGGGGTCGTCGATCAGCGCGATAGTGGCGTCGACCACCTCGCCCAGATTATGCGGCGGCATGTTCGTCGCCATGCCCACCGCGATGCCGGAGCTGCCATTGACGAGGAGGTTCGGCAGCTTCGAGGGAAGCACCACTGGCTCCTCGAGCGAGCCGTCGTAGTTCGGGCGGAACGCCACCGTCTCTTTCTTGATATCGACGAGCATCTCCTCGGCGATCTTTGCCAGCCGTGATTCCGTATACCGCATCGCCGCCGCGGAGTCGCCGTCGACGCTCCCGAAATTACCCTGACCGTCGACGAGCGGATAACGCAGCGAGAAGTCCTGCGCCATGCGGACCATGGTATCGTAGACCGCGGTGTCACCATGCGGGTGATACTTCCCGAGCACATCACCGACGATGCGCGCACTTTTCTTGTACGGCTTCTTCGAGACGATACCGCTCTCTTTCATCGAATAGAGGATACGCCGATGAACCGGCTTGAGACCGTCGCGTGCATCGGGGAGGGCACGACCGACGATCACGCTCATGGAGTAATCCATATAGGAGGTCTTCATCTCCTCCTCGATGGAGCGTATGGTCGGGGGCTTGATCGCTTCCGCTTCCGTCGGTCTCAACGCTTCGTCTGGTTCTGCTGGTTCCACTTTGGTCACCCGTCAACATTCATTCGCTTCTGGTCGTCCTGTATCGTAACGTATCGTATGGTATGGTATGCTATGATAGAGTGTGGTGTGGTACGGGCACGTATTGGCGAATGATGGCAAATCGCAGATGCGCTGTGGCCGGGCGGCGCGTTCATATACATGTCGCTGCCGGTGGCGGCCCCGTCGTGGTCCCGGTCCTCGACCCGTTCACCATGCTCAGAGATCGATGTTCATCGCTTCACCCGTGTGTGTCTGGATGAACTCGCGGCGCAGCATGACATTGTCGCCCATGAGGGTGGAGAAGAGTTCGTCCGCCTCCACCGCGTCATCGACGGTGACCTGGATGATGTTACGCTGCTCGGGGTCCATGGTCGTCTCCCAAAGCTGGTCCGGGTTCATCTCACCGAGACCTTTGTACCGCTGGATCGACGGCTTGCCGCTCATCTCTTTCAGTGCCAGTTCTTTTTCCGCCTCCGTATAGACATAGCGCACCTCGCGGCCGCGGGTGAGCTTGTAGAGCGGCGGTTGCGCGATATAGATGAACCCTTCGCGGATCACATCTTCCATATAACGATAAAAGAAGGTGAGGAGCAGCGTCCGAATATGCGCGCCGTCCACATCTGCATCGGTCATAATGATGATCTTGTGGTAGCGCGTCTTTTTTGCGTCGAAATCCTCGCTGATACCGGTCCCAAGAGCGGTGATGAGTGCGCGGAGCTCGTTGTTCTTCAGGATGCGATCCAAGCGCGCTTTTTCCACATTGAGGATCTTTCCACGCAACGGGAGGATCGCCTGGAATTTTCGATCACGCCCCATCTTCGCCGACCCTCCGGCCGAATCGCCCTCGACGATGAATATCTCGGCCTTCGCCGGGTCCGGTTCTGAGCAATCGGCGAGCTTGCCCGGCAGCTGCGTGCTCTCCAGCACCGATTTACGCCTGGTCAGCTCGCGTGCCTTGCGCGCGGCTTCACGCGCTTGCGCGGCCTGGATCGCCTTGCGGAGGATCAGCTCGGCCTCTTTCGGGTTCTCCTCGAGATATTCGCGCAACTTCTCGCTGACAAATGTCTCGACGACGCCGCGGATCTCGCTGTTGCCCAGTTTCGTCTTGGTCTGGCCCTCGAACTGCGGATCGGGGAGCCGAATATTGAGGATGGCGGTCAACCCCTCGCGGATATCGTCGCCATGGAGGTTATCGGCCGATTCTTTGAGATAGTTGTTCTTCCGTGCGTAATCGTTCACCGTCCGCGTCAATGCACCGCGGAAACCGGTGAGATGGGTGCCCCCCTCGATGGTATGGATATTATTGGCAAAGGGATGGACATTCTCCACATAGCCATCGTGGTACTGCATGGCCACTTCCATGACGACCTCGTCGCGTTCGTCCTCGATATAGATCACTTCGTCGTGGAGCGGCGATTTGTTCTTATTGATATGCTGGACGAACTCGATGATACCGCCTTCGAAACAGAGGCTATCGTGCCGGTCACTCCGTTCGTCGATGAGATCGATCCGGATGCCGCGGTTGAGGAAGGCGAGTTCTCGGCAGCGGCTGTAGATCGTATCGTAGTTATAGCGCGTGACCTCGAAGATCTCTGGATCGGGCTTGAACTGGATCTTCGTCCCGGTCTCGTGCGCTTGGCCGAGCTTCCGGAGCGTCCCAAGCGGTACACCGCGCTTATATTTCTGGTAATAGAGCGTATCGTTCCGTGTCACCCAGACCATGAGATATTCCGAGAGCGCGTTGACCACCGAGACGCCGACGCCGTGGAGCCCGCCGGAGACCTTGTAGGCCGATGCGTCGAACTTGCCGCCGGCATGGAGCATGGTCATGACGATCTCTACGCCGGTCTTCTCGTACTTGGGGTGGATATCCACCGGTATCCCGCGCCCGTCGTCCTCGACCGCGACACTTCCGTCTTCCTTCAGTCTCACTTCGATCTTCGAACAGTACCCCACCATCGCCTCGTCGATACTATTGTCGAGTACCTCGTAGACGAGATGGTGCAGCCCGCGTGCGTCCGTGGAGCCGATATACATACTCGGCCGTTTCCGCACCGCCTCGAGCCCTTCGAGCACCTGGATCTTATCGGTTGCATACGCTGATTGGTCCGTATCCTCAATGGTAATGGAAGGATCCTCCAAAAGAATGATTTCATCTATCTGGTCGGGGGGCAAGAAAAGGGTGCTGCCAGCGCCATTTTCCGCAACGACCTACCTCTATATATGGGTTCGGGACCGAGCAATTCGACGGCGCGCTCATTTCAGGGTCCCACCGCGTCTCCGCCCGCGATCTGCCCCTCCCAGCAGACACCCCGACCATCGAAATCAATGATCGTTGCAGGTGGACCCCTTATGAGATTCTGCGAACAGTGAGACATGCTCGAAACCCCTCCAGAAAGTCTGACAAACCGTCGGAGTTCTCGCATGTAACACTCTATGAGAGAAGGCAGAAAGAGGTGTGTGAGGTGCTTGCATCTGTATCGATCGTTACAACCGATCCCGCCATCACGAATAGATCAAGCGCGTGGAGAAGAGATAGGAACCGATGAGATGCCGATAGAGGACGCCTCGGTTCCCCTTCTCGATCGCGCTACCGAACGCAACACCCGGCTTGGGTTGGAAATCGGTGTTGCGGTCATGTGGCAGTAGCTCCCCGGATCGGGGTGCGCCACGATCATGTCCCGCGACTCTCTTTGGCTTTCGGCCGTAGCCCTTTATAGCCACACTTGCGGCACCGCTTCGCGCGCGGTGAGTTACGTGCATTACAGCGCATACAGATCTTCTTATTGAGTAATCGTGCTTCCGCTTCAGCAAATCGTGCCATCAGATCACCTTCGTCCTCGTCCCGTTGCGTTCTCTATTCGATCGAGCGTCGACCGGCTTTAACCTCGGCTTGGAATTTATTTGCGCGCATACCTTCGACCGTGACACCCATGGAAGTACAGGTGCCCATGACCTCCATGGCGCGGTCGGTCATGTCGACGCCGAGTAGTGAATCGCCTTTCATCCGCACGACCTTCTTGATCTGCTCGACGGTGATATCGCCGACATATGTCTCACGCTGTTCCGACGAGCCGCTTTCGATCCCGAGCTGTTCGAGGATCAATGCCGAGGTCGGCGGTGTGCCGACGCTGATCTCGTATTCCTTCGTCTTCGGATCGATCTTGACGACCACCGGCACTTTCATCCCGTCGAACTCTTTGGTCCGCTCGTTGATATCGCCGATGATCGTCATGATATTGACACCGAGCGGACCCAGTGCGGGTCCCAGCGGCGGCCCCGGTGTCGCCTTGCCGCCTTCGACCAATGCTTCGATCTTTTCTACCATGGTCTATCCTCCAAATAATGTTTTAAAGTAGGGCAGAGTAAATTAAACTAAATTTGACTGAATTAAAGTGCTATCTTTGTCCGTCCGTTGCTTGGTGATCATTGTCTGCTGGACGATAGTACGCTCGTCGTTCGTTTTCGCCGATATTTACCGATATTTACCGATATTTACCGCCGTTCCTTTTCGAGCACGCGAACATGGTCGCCGCGGATCGTGACCGGGATCGAGACCATGGCTTCGAACAGCTCCACCGTGATCTCTTCCTTCGATTCGTCGATCTGCTGCACACGCGCCTTTTCGCCCTTGAACGGGCCGGAAATGATCTCGACGATATTTCCCTCTTCGATGCCGGAGACGAGCGGTTTCGGGATGAGGAAGTGCTGGATCTCTCCGAGCGAGGTGTCGCCGTCGATCAGTCCGCGGGCGTGCGGGATGCCCTTGAGCATGTGCCTGATCTGCTCCGGGACCTTCACCCCTTCACAGAGGATATAGCCGCGCAGTTTTGTCGGTGAGAGGATGGAGAAGAGCTGGATACCTCGTCGTCGTGCCCGTAAGGCGACGGAGCCCGCCACGATCTTTTCGTGCCCGATGGCGGTCTTGATCGCAAAGATCGAACTCTCAAATTGTTCTTCCTCCTCCTCCTCCTTTTCTTCTTTTTCTTGCTCTTCGATCTCCTTTGCCAGCTCTGCAGCCCGATCGTCCCAGCTACGCATCTCGCCCTCGGCCAGTTCCGGTTTCGCCTTCTCCTTCTTCCCTGGTGGCGGCTCATCACCGAACAAGGACGGTGTTTCATCGCTTTCGTCAGGCCTGTAGTCTGATGTCTTCATCGTCGTTCACATCCCGCGCCAACTTCGCCCGGTCGCAATTGGGTGGTCATCGTCATCGTCAATAGTCGCCGTAATGGTAATGGTACTCGTGATGGATGGGTGGTCCTTGATCGTGAGTGATATGGTTCAAGTGCTATACACTATATTATGCATTTGGACCTTGCTATGTACTATATTTAGTGGCTTCCGGTTCTTTTTATCGCGTCGTTCTTGCGATCTTGGATGGTGGCGAGTCCGATCTCGTTTGCGATCTCAACCATCATTTCTCTTTCAATCACGATCACATCGCCGCGTGAGGGGTGATCTTGCCGCCCGGACATCCGTAGGGCATGGTCACCGGCGATACGGACGATGATACCAAGGACCGCCGGTGGTACGGACCGTCCAACCATGCCGGAGGACCGCCGATGGTGAGCATCTCAGCATTAGAGCCCTAGGAAATTCCTCAACCCGGGAAATGCATAGGACCAGAGGAGATAGATCACGAACCCTAACCCTCCGATAAGCACGATCCCGAGCCCCGTGATCTGGAGCGTCTTGGTGAACTCCTCGGATGTGGGTGTGACCGCCATTTTCAGCACGCGGCCATATTTTCCCTTTCCAATGTGTTTGATACGCTCCTCGATACGTTTCTGGAGCTCTTCGGATATGCCGATGATTTTCTGTTGCATAATCGTCTCCCTCAGAGAAGATACCTATACTGGCCTATACTGGATAGCCTTCCTCGGGTCTGTCCACAACTGTCCTTTCGCTATATAATATTGGCGGCGAGATCGCTCCGACGTCGTTTCGATCGATATGGTGGAGCGTGGTGTTTGAGGCTGTGGATAGGAACGCTGGCAGCGCGAGAGGTCTCTCGCCGACACCATGCGAATCCACCGCCACTAACGAATAAAATCCACGCCGAACCTCGACCCGCCGCGTCGACGCGCGGTGGACTGGCCTTTGATCTGTTGGGACTTGACGCCGGTCACCACGAGCATCACACGGATGGTGTGCTCGAGAGTGGGGTCGATCTGTGCGCCCCATATGATCCGCGCCTGAGGATTGATCCTTGAATGGACCTCCTCTGCGACCTTCTCGGCCTCGGTCACGGTCATATCCTCGCCGCCGGTCACATTGACGAGCGCGCCGGTGGCGTCGCTGATATCGACCTCGAGGAGCGGCGAGTTCAGTGCCTCGTTCACCGCCTCGAGCGCGCGGTCGTCGGCGTCGGCCTCGCCGAGGCCGATCATCGCCACGCCGCCGCCTTTCATGATGGTCTTGAGATCGGCGAAATCGAGATTGACGAGCCCCACCTTGGTGATGATCTCCGTGATGCCTTTGATCGAACGCATCAGGATCTCATCTGCGACCTTGAACGCTGCGTTGAGCGCGAGGCGCGGTACGATCTCGAGGAGTTTGTCGTTCGGAATGACGATGACCGTATCGGTCATTTCCGTCAGCCGGTCGAGGCCGTACTCTGCATTCTGCATGCGTACGACGCCTTCGGCAGAGAACGGCTGGGTCACGATGGCGATGGTAAGCGCGCCGGCTTCGCGTGCGATGCGCGAAACTACCGGCGCAGAACCGGTCCCTGTCCCGCCACCGAGCCCGCAGGTGATGAAGACGATGTCTGCACCCTGCAGCGCCATCCGTATCTCTTCTTCGGCCTCGATGGCCGCCTCTGCGCCCACTTGCGGCACAGAGCCTGCGCCCAGTCCGCGA
>CAZSUE010000166.1:0-8527 GCA_964609045.1 uncultured archaeon
CCGCGCTCATCGCATTCCGGGCATTGCTTATCTCGAAAATAGCCATGGGTTGGGCAGTGGCGTAACATAATGTTCCCTTGGCCGGTAATATCCAATAGCTTCTATAAACATTTCCGTATCCCTACACCTCACGATAGCGGAGCTTGGCTCGGTCCAATGGGTAGGTAGGAGCGATCGAACGCTCCGTCATCGATACAAGTACGATTCGGCGGACGATCGGTCGTATGGATGCTAAGGCCCGAGCAAGCCAGCTAGCTAGCTACTAGCTACCTAGCTATCTAGCTAGATCGCTAGTTGGATGGTCTACTTCGGCCGCTGCCGCTGCATTTTTCGCACCGCCCCGTGCCGTTACACCAGAGACAATACCCCAACCCGTTGCAATAGTAGCACTTCCCCTCCTCGTTCTGCCGCTCTCCGTAGCCGGTGCCGCCGCACCATGCACATTGTCCGCTCCCTCGGCACAAGGTGCAGATCCCCGATCCGTGGCAGCGCTCACAGACTCCACCCGTCGTGGTGCCGGCCCCGCCCCGCGCACCTCTCTCTTGCGCGGTGGTGTGTGTTTGTCTCTGCTCCTCTCTTCCAGTCGGCGGTGACTCCTGCGCTCTTGGGCGAGGTGGATATCCTTCGTCTTCGAACGGTCCGTACCTATGTGGCGGCGTGTGCTTTGGCCGGGTCTGAGGTGACGGTGACCGATACTCGTGTGGCCGTGGTCGTGATCCGGTGTGGTCTCGCTCGCGCTCTCGTTCTCGCGTTCGACGCTGTGGCGGGGGGTGATCCTCATAGCCCCATGGCGCGTTCTGCCGTTCCCGGGGCGGCTTTCGCGGCGGTTTCCGCGCCGGCTCGGTGCTGGGTTCGGGTCCTGTCCGATCATCGCGTTCGGGTGGGGGTCGATATGGATAGCGCTCGGCGCGAACGGTTGGTGGCTGCGTCGATCTTGCAGGGGTATCTGGCCGCGGCTCGGCGTCATAGGGGTGCGCGGGGAGCCCCTCTCGTTCTGTCTCCATCCTTCGGAGGTCCTCTTCGAGATCGGCGATCTCTCGTCGTAGCTGAAGGATCTCGTCGTTCTCGCCCGCGGCCTCTTGCTCTGGCTTTGGCTCTGACTCCGGCTCTGGCACTGGCTCCGGCGATGGTGGACGCCGATCGGAGTGGGATGGGGGTGGGGTGGTGGATGTTGGTGATGGAGGTGAATATTGGGGTTGTTTGGGGTACTGTGGTGTGGGTGGCCGCTGCTCGTAGGGGTTTTGGTCGATCGTGAACGGCTCCTCATCACCTCTTCGTGCGTGGTCCTCTTCTCGCCCGCCCCTGTTCGCTACGGATCCGGTGGCGGCACCTCGCCTCGATGGATCGGGCCGCTTTGGCGTGTGTGCAAGCTCCGCGACGCTCCTCGCATGTTCCCGTAGCTCTGGTGGGGCTGTCGCCTTGCTCGTCCTCTCACCGCTGTTGCCGGGTCTCGTCGCTTTTGCGGTTGTAGTTGTGGTTGTGGTTGTGGTTTTGGTGGCGGGAGCGGTGGTGGGAGCGGTGGTCGTTGGTGCCCCCTCTTCAGTGTATGTTGCTTTTTCTTCCAGCTCCTCCACCGCGACATGGAGTTGATCGAGGTGTTTCACATCGAAGAGCGTCGATTTGATCTCCTCCACTGCTTGGTTATGACCCGCGTCGGCCAGTGCGTCCAAGCGTTGGGATAGTTCGATCAATTGCTCCACATGATCGGTGAGCGTGTTGAACTCGCTCTTGAGGCTCTGGAACCCTTCGTCGATGCGTCGCTCGAGCCGTGTGGCATCGAACCCTTTCCCTTTGAGGACATCGATCCGGTTTTCGAGTTCCTCGGTCTTCTGCTGTTCTTGATATTCTTTTTCTTTGCGTTGTTTGAGTTTGGCCAGTTCCTGTTTATGTTCCTCGTATTCCTGGAACCACTGCTCCATCTCTTTCGTGTTCCGGCCGGGCAACGGCGTTTTTTGGGGTCCCATATCCTCGTCATTCGGTGGTGTGGTCTCCCACTGGATCTCTCCTTTCGGCGGTTGGAACGACGAGCTGGTTGCGCGCGTTTCGGCACCCGACGGTGGCGCGTTCCCATCGTTCGTTTTCGTGCCCACCGGTTGGGTCAGTCGGACCGTTCTCCTCTCATCCCGCTCTTGTCTCTTGACCGGGGACGGGTGGTGGGGTGTTTGCTCGCTTCGTATGCGCTTTTGGGTTCGACTCCGGAAGAAGCGCGCTTCGAGATTGTTCGGTTCATCGGCGAGCACGCGCTCGAAACAGTCCAACGCGTCTTCGTATCGTCCCTGACTATACGCCGTCTTCCCCTCCATCAACGCCTCTTTGGGGACCATGGCCGTTGGACCCTTCTCAGCATGCTGGGGCGTCTCGCGTTTCTTTGGCGCTGGCTCTCGTTCCGGTTCTTCCTTATGTGCGTCCGCCATCGGCGAGATCTCGAACTCGACCTCCCATTCTTCCATTTCCTCCTCGTTCATCGGCTCCGATCGGGCTGCGGTGGAGGCCGCTGAGCTCTGGGAAGAGTGGTTCGGCGCTGTTTTTGTCAGATCGGCGTTATCGGTCATCGTCTCGATGACGCCGTCGAGTTCGATCAACCGTCGCGCGATAATGCTTAATTTATCCGGGTCTTTTAACAATGGTTCGAGGTCGCGAACATACTTCGAGAGCCCCTGCTGTTTCATCATCTGGATGACTTGATCGATCTCTTCCAGTTCGCGAACGTCCTTTTCGAATTTCGCCAGTGCTTCTCGGCGGACGCTCGGCGCCTCGTCTTTGACCTTTTCGAGCCGCTGAACATTGTATCCCTTGAACCGCCAGTCCTCTATTCGTCGGATAAAATCTTGATCCGCGCCTTCGAGCGCGGTATTGGACGTCTGGTTATTGTTTCGGGACATAGTTCAAGGCTCGCTCTAGATATTTATTGGCGGGATCGGTCCTTGCGCGGTGATCCTGCGAACGGTGTAACACTTTCGAACCTTCGCAGAAGGTATGATAACGCGTCGCGGTTCTTCACTGTAACACCATCCCTGGCCAGTCTTATCCCATGCCACGCGGGCATGGTCCGGGCGTGTTTTCGTGTCACTTCACGTTCAATTTTTCTCACGATGAGGGCTGTTGCCGGGTCGATAGATCTGGTAAATCGAAGATACGATAATTCAATACTGTGAGGGATGAAATAAAACTATCGTTCCAACCCGCTCAATCTTCAAATATCGGTCCCAATATGACGAGTCCGTCGTCGTGCACATCCATGGCGTACATCTCCATGGAATGTCGACAGGCACGCATCTTTTCGATTTGGATATATCTGCGCAGCCGGCCCTGTTTCCGTTTCAACCCGAGATAGACGATCCCGTCGGAGAGGAACCCTTCGTTCCCGAGGAGGTTGGATTCACCACCGATGGACCGTTCCATAACAACGAATGAGATAAGATTGAAATCTCTGAGGCTGGAAAAAAAATGGAACATTTCCTGGCGCATATTATCTTTATCTTTTTTCATGAGCGAATAGAGCGCGCCCAACGAATCGAACCCGAACACAGTGAATTTGTCCTTTTTCAGTTCCTTAAAATGTTTCACCATGTCGTGCGTAAATTCGAGATAGTCGAGCGATCCGTTCCCACCGCGTCGGAGGTCGGTGTAATCGCTGATCTGCATATTGAGTGAGATGTCGATCCCCACACTTTCCATATTCCGAAGGTGGCTCTTCACATCCTGTTCGAGCGTTGCGTACAACCCGAATTCACCGCTCTTCTCAAGATACAGTGTCATTACCTGGTGGACGAAGCTGGTCTTCATCGATCCCGGTGGGCCGGTGACCAGTATTACCATTGGTGCTTCGATATCTGTGGTGAAAATCTGGTTAATGCCGCGGATCGTTCCTTTCAGCACCGTCTCACTCCCTACAAAAGATTTCCGTATAAAGACTCTGCAATCGTGATATGACTGGATTTCGATCTCAAGTTCCGATCGATCTTCTCGCATCTCCTATCATAGCATGGTTCGTCGGTGCGGTTGGGAACGGTCACACACTTTTTGATTGATCTCGATCGATAGTGCGACCCGCTGCCGCTGCGATCATGGTCGGGCTATGAACTTAAAACCGATCGTTGTAATATATCAAGGCCATTATAAGTTTAATCCATCTCCAACCTTCACGTGCACGCCCTGCGCGTCTAATATTTTGCGCTCGCGGAATGTACGCATGGCATGCGGCATACTCCACACCGTTCGGATCCTCCACCTCGATGCGACCCGATCCGATCCGAGATGTGGTTGTACAGGAACAAAGGACAGCCTAGCTCACCGATCAAAATGAAAAAAGAGGGTAAGCCAGTCGCGCTAGAGGGGATGGGATGCACTCTAACAACCAGTCTTACCCTACATTTAGAATATATATGGCGTCCTCTATATAACCGTTACGGCTTGAGCGGCCGATCTGGGGCCGATATAGACAGTGATAGGATGCCATATCACTCATAACCGCACTATTACCGGTGGAATCGGCGGGCCACGAGAGAAAATAGAATGAGATATTGTTCAGAATGCACCCGCGATGAGAACCGGGCCGCCGGTGAACGATCGATTGGGACCGTGCGATGCGATGTGATGTGATGCGCCGAACGCGCCGAACCACTGCTGCCACAACGGCCACAACGGTTTTCGTTACCTCCGCATGATCCCGATAGGAGGACGACCACTGGCTCATTCCATTCAAAGGGTCGAGTATATATGTTTTCGCCAAAAAATATACTAATTAGGTGCTCTGCCTGGAATGAGCCCACCCGCATGCGTCCTTCCTTCTTCCTTTCTTCTTTTCTTCCTCCCTTCCTTCGCTTTCGCTTCCAATTGAAATTGATATACGGTTCCTTACTTATTTCTCATATAACGCCATCCCCAGTATTGGCACTCAAACTCAAGCTGCGAACCGAGGCGGCGGTATCTGGTTGACACGGATCTCAATATTCTTTTGAGGTTCAGCCCTTTAACAAAACCCTAACTAAACCATTATATACTGTCGATTCCTTTGATGCCCGATCATTCGGGACTGGTGCACGATGAACGAAATGGTTCTGAAGAAAAAGATGTGTATGATCGGTGACGGCGCAGTTGGAAAAACAAGCCTCATTCGACGATTCGTCTATAATGAATTCGATGATAAATATATTACCACCATGGGCGCCAATGTTTCCAAGCGCGTCATCGATCTGACCGATCTCGGCGAGAAGTACGCAGATTATCAGGCCAAGATCACATTGAGTATCTGGGACATACTCGGTCAACGGAGCTATCTTCGGTTGCGGCCGATGTATTATATGGGCGCGGACGGCGCATTGGTGGTCTGCGATGTCACGCAACGCGAAAGTATGACCGGCCTCTCCGAGTGGATCAATTCGTTGTTCACCATCACCGGCGCCATCCCGATCATTATCCTCTGTAACAAGATGGATCTGATCGATGAGTCGACCTTCCAAGAGGAGGAGCTGGAAACGGTCGCCGACCGCTTCAATACCCAGTATTATTATACCAGTGCCAAGACGGGTGAGAAGGTGGAGGATGCGTTCTACGAACTCGGCCGTTTGATGGCGGTCAACACTATCTTGTTCGATGCGATCTCCACCTCCAAAGAGGTCGGCGCCGCGATCATCGACGGATTCTGCCGCAGCCACGGCGGTCACGAACATGCCATGCCATATGTTCGGCATCAAATGGAACAGATCGATATCAATATCGAGGCGCCCACCGCGCCGGAACTGCGCCAGCTCACGCAATCGCTGGTAGAGCTGACCGAGAGCATGAAGGGGACGGACGCTGCGAAATACGAACGCCAGCGTTTTCGGAAATTATTAAGTCGACTATAGTCTCTGAGTTCCCGGGACTGCTTATTTTCGGTGGCTGGTTGCAAACCGTTAAATAGAGGTTCGAAAATATATTCAATTAGAGGCTTTATAGGTTGGTTCTTGCTCTACTCCACCGTCCACTCTCCACCGTCCCCTGATCGGAACGAACCCTTACTGCCTCGGTGCCCGCTTGCGCGTTCGGTCTGATATATTGGGGCTTTTCTATGTCAATGAGCCTTAAGGTTTCTCGCATCGTCGACAAAAAAGAGGAAGAGGAGATCAAGGCGGACGCAAAGGAACGAAAAGCGCAAAGTGATTCGATCTTAGAGACGGTCTATGATCGTTTGCTTCGTAGTTTTAAAAGTAAAGAACGAAAATAGGTCGGGGACGGTTCGGTTTGCGGCGGTCGTCACTCATCGCCCTCGAACAATTTCTTATAGACCATTTTCGGCTCGCTGTCCATGGACCCACTGGCACCTTTTTGGGATTTGACCAATCCGAAATGGTCCTCGATAAAGGAGAAGGGATTTAGCCCCAGCCCGGGCGTTCTATACCCGTCAAAGAGTTCGTACCAACAAATACCGAAGAAATGATCCTCCAGCGTTTCGAGCTCTGCCCGGAGCGACTCATAATAATTGAACTGTTTTTGTTCAGACTGTTTACCGGTACTATAGCCCGTTTCTGCGATCATCACCCGTTGTTCGAACTCCTCGATGATCAGTTTGACCAGTTCGACGAGGTTATGCGGTGAACCGGGGGTCCATGTCTGCGGATACCAATCGACGCCAACGACGTCGATGCTCCCTTGACGACAGACCGTGGTGACATAGGGCTTGAAATAATCTTCGTAACTCTTACGCCAGTCAAATGAGCGATAGAAGATCGTATCGAAGCTGTAGTTGACCATTAGTGGTGTGAGCGGTCGTTCGAGCTCACGTTCGACCGATCTGATCTGGAGGCTGGTTTCGATGAGAAGATTGAGCTGTTCGTCCTTGTGGAGGTGGGGTATCTCACGGTGATGCAGGAGCCAATGGTTCAGTTCATGCTCGATCTGGAATGTTGCGATCTGTTTATATTCCTCATAGTCGAGCAGGTCGCTGAGACCTTTGACAAATGTCCCTACTTGGTCGACATATCGCGGCCAGTCATCTCCATGAAAATGGACCACACCTTTGAGCATGGGGACGAGATAGAAATCCAGTTCTCGCGCGAGCGAAAACATGGCCTGATACCGACTTGGCGGATCGAGAACGTCGACCTCGAATCGTATGGCGTTGAAGGGGCCACCGAACTTGGTCCAGATCTTGCGTATCGTCTCTCTATCGTCGATGATCGGTGAAAGGCGCCAGGTCACGCCCTCGATCTTTGATTCTTGATCTAATGCCACCGCAATCCGTTCCTTTGTGCTCGGTTCTTTTCTTCTTCTGTCCGGTAGGGTGCGTCACTTCACTTCATATCTGTCGAACCATGGTCGGCTGTGAACCGTTCCTTCGGTGCTTCACCGCACCCTCATATCGATCGTAAGACCCAAAGGACGAATATAATACTCCCGATCGAGATCATGAGGATGCTGATGATCTGTCCGATATAGAGCAATCGATAGAGCTTTGCGACGCGCTCGGGAGATTGGAACAGTTCTCTGACCCACGGATCATCTTCGTATGATATAGGTCTTCACCACAAGTTCGTTCAAATCCTTTTCTATAGAAAATATATTGGGTTTTATACCTTATATTTTGAATGCTATATGGGTTCTGTGAGGTTCGGTGCGATCGTTCGTTCTGAGGGAGATGACGGATCGAAATTATTGTTCCGCCGCTTCCATGATCGCTTTGATACGTTTTCTGCGGAAAAAGTCTTCTCGTTCCCGCTCTTGTAATTGCATCTCGATATATTTCTCTGTTGCCGAAAGTCGCGGGATGAAGATATGTTCCAGTGCGTTGACCCGCCGCTTCGTTTTTTCTATTTCGCGTGCGAGCCGTTCGATCGAGCCCTCGATCTCGGCGAGCTGTAAGAGTAATTGGAGTGCATCGTGGAAATTTCCAACCGCATCGTCCAGCTTTGCGGTGGTGTCGAGGTATCCATAGGGCATTTCCGCAACTGGTTCGATCTCCTCGCCCTGGACGCGCGGCACTTTCACCCCCATGATATTGACGGAAGAGATCGGCACCTCGCCGATGGTGGGCATTGTCTCCAGAATATTTTCCACCGTCTCCCTCCCGATCAGCATCTCGGTACTGATCATACTCTGATACGCCTTTTGGAGCAGCGATTGGGATTTTTCCCGTAGATCGGAACGTTTCTCGATGATATCAAAGAATTGGACAACGAGTGCGTCACGTTTCTCGCTGAGGAGTTTATGCCCTTTTTCGGCGAGTTTCTTTCGTTTTCGGATCCCGAGCAGTTCCATCCGCGTCGGTTTGACGCCTTCGATAATATCTTCTGCCATATCTCCACCGTAGCGAGAGGGGTCGCAGGTGTGAATAGTTCGCGCTATAATATATCTTTCGTCAATTCAGTTAACGGTTGATTTCGGTTTTTCACTCTCTGTAACACGAAAATTATTAATAGGTTCACTCTCATCTCTGCGCTGTCCAATCAATCCAATTTATTAGGTGAGTTTTCTAATGCCTAAAGAACTTTTGAAGGGTACCACCACTGTAGGGCTTGTTTGCAAAGACGGTGTCGTGCTTGCGCCA
>CAZSUE010000167.1:0-8527 GCA_964609045.1 uncultured archaeon
TGGCGTTCTCGAGGGGGTATTTCGAGATGCCGCGGAAGGTGTCTGCGAAAACGCTCGCCGCCGAGCTCGGAATCAGCCCACAGATGTTCTATAAACATATCCGGCGCGCGCAACAACGGCTCATCAAATGTCTCTTGCCGTTCGATACGCCACGATAAAGGAGGGCCACTAGGGGTTAGCGGGGTGCGGTTTGCGGGGAGCGGGGTGCGGTTAGCGGTTAGCGGGGTGCGGTGTGCGGGGAGGCGGAAGCCACTGGGGGTTGGGTACTGGGGACAAGGACCGCCCCGCCCGCCAATGGGTTGGGAATGGCAAAGGGGTTGTCACATGTGGGTATAAAACGGCCATTGGGACGAGCGGCGCCAGCAGTGGAAAGGAACCCCACTTCTCGCCAGCCGGATCGTCAGTGGCCAGTGGCGGTCTTTTTTTCCAGTTCGGTCAATGCCAGGGTTCTTTTCATGTTTAGTTCTCCTTCTCATGGGTCGCACCTCGCCTTCCGGAGAGGTGCTGTTGGTCGGGTTAGGCGGGATTGGGTCGGGTTGGGTTGGGTTGGAGGCTATCATAGTTCGTACCCGCTAACTTGGGTATTTACCCGGCTTCTCCTATTGCGATCGCGGGCACTGGTCCAGGCAGCTCATTATAGGTACGGGGCGGGGTGGTCCTGTCCCCCATCCCCCAGCGGCTTTTCTCCTGCTTGCAATAGCAGGGGTATCGTGTCACGATCGCTGATCGGCGATGCACGATATCTGAACCACGACCCACGACCATAAGACCGCGCTCAGCTCGTCGGCGGCTCGATAACCTTGATCTTCGCTTCCGTCGTATCTTCGCCGCCGACTTCATCCGTGACCGTCAACGTCACCGTATAGGTGCCCGATAGCTGGTAGGCATGCTCGCAGAACGGCTCTTCACCTTCGGAGGTGTTGCCGTCGCCTAAGTCCCAAACATACGAAACGACATCTTGGTTGTCAGCCTCAGAGTCGGACCCATCAAGAAGGACAGGCTCTTTGACATAGGGTTCGGGATTCGGAATCTCCATTGCAGCCTTGGGCGGCGCAAGTACCTTGACGGTGAGTGTCGCGTCATCCCAATACCCATCGGGGTCCTCGACCCAGAGCGTGACAATATACATCCCCGGCTTGGGATAGGTATGCTTTACCTCGACACTCCCTTCCTCGACATTCGGCTCTACCCCGTCGGGTTTGTCGCGGTTCGCGCCGTTGAGGTCGTCAAAGTCCCATGAAAATCTTAGGGCTTCCCCCGCTCTTTTTGGTACCGCCTTAAATGTGAAAGTGCCCTCAGAACCTTCCACCATCTGTAGACTACAGCCCGCATCGGCGACGACTTGGGTCCCATAGCGCCCCCTCTCCGTTACTCTTTTAATATTGACCTTCTGGGTCAATTCCTCGATCCGGCCGATCTCATCGACGCATTTCAACGTCACCTCATAATTGCCCGGTTTCTCAAAATGATGGTGAGTTTTTTCGCCTCTCCCCTTCTCAGGCGAGTTCTGGTCTCCCCAATCCCATATCCATTTTGTTATATCACCGTTTGGGCTCTTACTCATCGATTCGAATGAGACATTGTCGCCTTGGCCGGGTTCGTCGGGGGCCCATATAAATTCCATACTATCTGCAAACGGGTGTCCCGCAGCCTCTTCTTTCGCCTCTTTTAACGCCATTGCACCAGTTGCAGCCACCATAGCAACCGCCGTGGCAACGACGATAATGTCTTCCTTTTCCATCATATCACCTGACTATCGTTCTCGATCTCGTCCTTCCTGAAGGTAGGTTTTTATACAGTCGCCTCAGGATGGTCATATTCCCAGATAGGAGGAATCCCACGCTGTCTAGAATCTCCACACCACAAATACTTCCCTCTCGCCTCACACGAATATATGCAACGGTATCCACCCTATTGCGGACGCCTGCAATAATAGAAGCGAGAATACATTTATCTAAGGAATCGCTTCTGTCGAGTTAGCTAATTCTTAATATCTCGATCGAAGGTTTTTGAGTTTGGGGTTGAATTCTAAACCCATTATAAGCATTCCTATCTAGTGGAGCTATATTTCAACAATCAACAGATTTCTTAATTTTATAAAGGTACATGCTGCTTGCGTATCGCCGTGCTGTTCTTCCGCTCCCTACTTGTGACCCTCGGAACTCTTCTCGAGCGCGTCATCGCGATACGCTGAACTGCTCGACCTTTTTCCGTACCGCGAGCGCTGGATAGACCTGCCCGGGTACCGGCGGCATCCCGTTATAGACCTGATCGATATCCACCCTGCCATAAGTGACCCCGCGCGATTTATTGAGCCCCAAATATGTCCCCTTCGCCTGGATGCTCATGAGCTCGAAATTGAGCGCATAGAACGCGACCTTCGCGTCCGCAGGGAGCGCCACGATCTCGGCACGAAACTGCGTGAGCGGGAACAGGATGTGCTTGGACTCGACCGCACGCGCTTGAAAGACCGGGAAAATGACAGGATAACCGTCCTTGGGATCGAGGTACGCGACGAATTTTGGGTATATGGCGGTATTGAACAGCTTATTCCCGAACTCAGGCAGCCGCTTCTCGACGTTACCGGTCCTCGTCCCACCCAACCCCCACAAATTCGCAGCCATCCCTTTGACGATACCAGCAAT
The DNA here is from genome assembly GCA_964609045.1 of uncultured archaeon. Lineage (GTDB taxonomy): Archaea > Thermoplasmatota > Penumbrarchaeia > CAZSUE01 > CAZSUE01 > CAZSUE01. The sequence goes on from CAZSUE010000167.1 coordinate 2,646, forward strand.
TCCTAGATCCCTCACCGGCCGTGCGGCTTCGACCCTGTTATAGTAAACTTTGCCGATGCGCATGTAGGTATTGTACCGGAACAGTGACATCTTATTGAAATCTGCAGCATCCTCGCCCGCGGTTGAGGTTCGCTCCAGAGCCGCCTTGACTTGGAGGAACCGGAAAGGCTTCTCGGCGGTCATATAGAATATACCCTGTTCCGGGTTGGCCAGCACGTTCTTTTTGCTCCTCCCCTGCGTGAATTGGCCCCATTTAATGACGGACGCCCCTTCGGCATGGTTCGATGTGATGAGTGTGATATGCGGGTACCGATCGGCGCCAATGGTCGCCAGCAGCTTGACCATGATCTCCGGTTGCGTGAATTCAACACCCTCGGTCGATAATATCGGTTGCCAATCCGGTAATTGTCTCGGTCCGCTCATAGGTCTTTACTCTCCAGGTTCACGCGTCATCCCCGACCATTTTGCGTTCTTAACGCCCGCTTGGATGGCGACGGCGTGGTAATGATCCATCTCCTGGCTCGTGAACAGCCGGTCGCTTGCCAGCTCCCATTCCAGATCCATCCGATGATATTTATATTGCGCAAGATTGTTGAACGCGAGGAGGTCCCAGCGCTCGATGCGGTTCCGTAACTTCTGCACGATGAAGGTGGCGATACCACGGATATTCTCCTCCGTGGCCGTATAGCGCGGGATGATCGGTGTTCGGATCCAGAGCTGTTTGTCGCTGTGCGCCAGCCGTTTCGCCAGCCAGACCGCGTTTTTTAATATAGGCCCGTTGGTTACGCCGGTAATGCGTTCGTGCTTTTGCGGGTCGATCTCTTTAATATCGTACAGCACGATGTCCACATACGGCAACACCTTCTCAAGCGCCGTTCGTGAGACATATCCGCAGGTGTCCAGTGCGGTCTTGATACCATTTCGCTTCAACCTTCGGAGCAGCTCGATGACCCATTGCAACTGCAGCACCGGCTCACCGCCTGAGACCGTAACCCCACCGCCCGATTTCTGGTAATATACCTCGTCCTTCATCACCTCATCGACCAGCTCGTCCACGCTCCACCACTCCCCAAACGCCTTCAACGCCGTGGCGGGACATGCCTCGGCACATCTTCCACATGCCTGACATTTGTATCGATCGATCTGTAATTCTTGGGCGTTATCGTCGAAAACGAGCGAGTGGTTTGGGCACAGATCGATGCAGGTCTCACAACCGATACATTTCGCTTTGAACCACTGGATCGAAGGTTTCTTCTGCAATGTCTCCGGATTCTGGCACCACTTGCATCGTAGCGGGCAATTCTTGAAGAAGATCGTCGTCCTGATCCCGGGCCCGTCCTCGGTGCTCAGCTTCTGGATCTCGACGATGTATACTTGCTCGGTTGAAGGCGATGGTTCGGCGTCTACAGGTACCTTGGATCTTCCTCCTACGCTGGCAACGGCACTGGCCTTAGTAGTGGCTTTGCTCATCTGCTCGCTCTTTTGTTTGCGGCGGGGTTTGGACTTTATCTTTGAAGTTCTAAACCTTCGTTTCGCTACTGCCGCACGATCAAATCTTTCGGATATAGTAACCATATTACCAAGCAACAATTAAATTTTATGCGCTTCACGTGCGACAATCTCATCCTGCAGCTCTTTGCCGATATGTGAGAAATACGCATTGTAGCCAGTCACGCGTACGAGAAGGTTCGGATACTCCTCCGGATGCCGTTGTGCGTCCTTAAGCATCTGCGCGTCGAGCATATTGATCTGCAGCGCCGTGCCACCGTTCTCGACATACCCCCGGAGATACGCTTTGAACTTCTCTTTGTGCTCACGGTCGCGTAACAGACTGGGGTTGAAAGTGATGGTATGCGACGCGCCGTTTGGCAGATAATTGACATATTCGTCTTCATCGCGTTTACCGCCCAGCGCTACACCCACCGAATTGGCCACGGCGGTCGGCCCCTTACCGTCCATGCCATTGGTCGGACAGATAGCATTAGAGAGAAAGGTGCCAGCATTGCGCCCGTTCGGTGTGGCAGGCGTCAAGGCCGCGTCCTCGCCCGCCCAATAGTTCCATGACAGCATACCGGGCCGGAACTGGTAACCGGTCGGTGTCGTGTATTTCCAGGTCTCCTCCGCCCACACCCGCATGACCTCCTTGGCAATGGCGTCCGGTTCACCATCGTCATTCCCGTAGTAGGTGATTTTGTTCTTCATGACGGCCTGCATGATGGCATACCCTTTTTTTCCTTGGAAGTCATTTTTAAGCGCAGCTTTGATCTCAGCGATAGAAAATCTCTTCTCATCGTACACGAGTTTCTTGATCGCAATCAGCGAGTCCACCGTCGTTGCGAACGCGACCCCCTCGACAGTGATGAAGGCGTACTTCGGCGGCCCCGCGCGAATATCGACGCCCTTCTCGATACAATCCTCGACCAGTAATGAGAGATAGGGCGTGGGGAGGAACTTCCCGCGCGTCGTTTCCGTGAGATTGTAGACCTCGGCGTTATATTGTATCAAGTATGCGATCTGCTCCTTCCATGCTTCGAAGAATTCCTGCCATATGTCAAATTTCTCCGGCGCACCGCTCTTGGCGCCCAGCCGTTTACGTGCGGGTGTTTCGCGTTTCCCGAACCCCGGCATGTTCTTGCCGTTCCAGAGCGTCAGCTCGATGCTCTTGGCGAGGTTGGGGTTGCAGTTCACCGTTCCGGAGCGATCGTTGCCGCACATCGTATTCTCGAGACAGCCCACGCAGCCATAGTCCCATGCGTCTTCTTTTGGTACTCCCTCTTTGATCATCCCCGCGATGCTACGCTCATCGAAATTGAGGATGAACGGCGCACCTTGCGAGCTGCCGATCATCTCGACGAGTACATCCAACAACCGTTCCGGTGTACCGTGATGGAGACGCACATTCGGTTTCGGTTCGAGTATCGGTGCCCATTCATCAAATACCTCGAGTATCATATAAGTGAGTTCATTAGTGAGATCCTCGCCGTTCGGCCCCATACCGGACAAGGTCATTAACTGGCCGAAGCCCGAGGTGATCCCTTGGTTGCCGATGCGAATTTGGGCGTCATATGCCGTGTTGCAATGGAAGACGAACGCCCCAAAGAGCTCTTTGGCGTATTGGCGGTCCAGCGTTTTCTCCTCAATGACATCCCGCTTATAGAGCGGCCACAAGTACTGATCCAGTCGCCCAAAGCTCGTACCCGGTCCAGGATAGCTTTCCTCGGCCAATATCAGCATATGTGTCAACCACACCGCTTGCAAGCCCTGCCAGAACGTCTGTGCGGGCTCCCAGGGTACGACCTCAAGATTACGCGCCATCTGGTCCAACTCTTTTTTACGCTTAGTGGTGCATGTGATCGCCGTCAACCGTCGGCACTCCTCGGCGTATTTCAGCGCCAGTTTTCGCGGTGTTTCTGCCGAGATCATCATAGCCCGTAGCTCCTGGCCTTTTGATCCTTCCCGCTGACGCTTGCTCAAGCGCTCGTAGACGATTTGCCCCCTCTCATAAAGATGCCTGAAGCCTTTCTCCACCACGAGCTGATAATCCGCGATCAGATGACCACCGGTCGCACCGACATTGCCAAAGCCGTCGAAATGGTATTGGAAAACCGCATTTCGATTGCGGAGGTTCTCCTTTTCGAACCGCTTCGCTTCTTTTTTATCCAGACACTTTGAGAGCTGGGTATTGAACCGCCCACCCGCAAGCAGATCATATTTTGAAATGATTTCCTGCGGCATATGATCGACCATCACTTTCTGTAAAAACAGCGCACGGCGCTCGGGGAGGGAGTATTGCCAGAAATCCTGAGGCAAATCCACCTTTTGCGCCATGAGAGCCAATGAGGTTGCGAACGGCCCCGCCTTTTTCTTGCCGATGTAGGGATAGATCTCCGGTACGATATAGTAGTCCATCTCGCTGAACACACGGTCCCATGGCGTCCCGGTGGTGAACGGAGTATATTCGTTGTTCCATTCTCTATCGTTGCCCTTGAAGTAGTAGTCACGCAGGAATTCCGCGCGCGGTGAGAGATCATGTGGTTCGGCAAGTGAAGGATTCGGTGTAGCGTGTCTGGTTATTGTTTCGCTGATTGTATCACCGCGGTATAGGGTAAGGGGTTTTACGTTCAGACTTTGAGGCCATCCCCGCCCGTGATTTTACTACCTTCTGATTTCGTAGGGTATGGAGTATAAGGTGGCTATCTAATATGCTACTAACCTTAGATTAATAGCTTCGGCAAAAGTTCAGCTCTACCTGTTATTCATAATCTAATTTACCCATCGCTACCCTTTGTCGGTTCTGCATTCTTCTCTAACTCCTCATAACTCTTCTCTAGCGCACTATCACTATACCTTCGAGGATAATACTTATCTTTAAATATATATCCGAAAAGGATGAGAATGAGGAAGAAACTGAACAGCAGCCCCGAATTCATCTCGAAGGAGGTGCCGATCAGTGCGCCGACGAAGGTGCTCGCACCATGATACCCTCGAATGCCCGCGGCGACCATCCTCAACTCGAAACTGGCGCTCATGATGAAACCGACTATAACGATCCGCCACACCAGCTTGCGGTAACGGATAGCGATGAAAAAGGCGATAAGGGCGAAAAAGGCCACAATCAGCATGATGTCTATGAAATCCTGCATCATCCTCGCCATCCAGACCTTTTGACCGAATATACCGAAATCGAACGATGTTACAGTTATACCGATACCATATATGAGGGTCATTATAACGACAAACTTTTTCGGCAATCTTCCCGGTCTGACCCAGTACTTGATAAGGATATAGGCGGTGGTGAAAAGTAGACCGTGGTCCAACCAACCGATGTTAAAAACGATAAAGAGCCCGAATGGGTCGTTTGTGGCAAAATATTGACCAATGCCCGAACTTGTAACCAGTGCAAAATGGCGCGCATCCCAGAAATTGATCGCGAGAAATTCCCCAAACCAGTTTAGAAACCCGCCGGTATGGAAGATAATCAGTAACATAATCTTGTCGCGTTTGGATAAGCGCGGGAAGAACACGATACAGAGATTATATACAACCCCGACGATCATCTGAAAGAGGAAAAAATCGTATGACAGTATCCTGGCAACCTCATGAGCCATCTCATTCCTCCGGATTAAGGATAAATCTCGTCACATTGAAAAATAAATTCCAATAGCGAGCAGTATAATATCGTATCAGCCTTTAGAACTTTAGGTTTAGAATTAAACCTTTGTTAAGGTTTTTGAGTGGATGAATAATAAGCGGTAGGATGGACAAGAATGGACATGAAGTGGCGGTCAAGTTAGATGATGGTTAAGTGGTATGGGGATGGCCGACTGAATTGAAGAGGCGCTGATGAATAAAATTATCAATAAAGGCGGAGACAAAAGGGTAAAGTTTTAGACTACATGTTGGAAATCACCAGTATATGAGCTTAAGAATTCCCCGGCGTATACCAATACCTTTATCAGCTATATTTACTTACTATTTAGAAAAAACTTTCTGGCGAATTAAAGAAAAGAGGGATTTTCAAATGATCCTTTAATTATAAAACAATACAGAAGAGAACCTATGGCGTCTTTAGCTGATGAAAATGGAACATAAGAAGCATGTGGTCTTCACAAACAGGACCCGCTAATGGCTAAAAATTACTGCTTCTGGAAACTCTTTAGACTATATCCAAAAGTATAGATAACGGACTGTTTGTAATTGACAGTGAACAGATTATCTGTCAAGTTTCACTCTTTAGCTCTCGACCCTTGACGAAAGCGAGTTGAGTTTAAATACCCTCTTCAATAGCTCTTTATAAAGTTTATGGTTAAATGCTCAACCCTTCTCCATTTTATCGGCCGTTTCTTCCGTAAAAGGCGAGACAATTTCATATCCACAAAAGG
>CAZSUE010000168.1:0-8515 GCA_964609045.1 uncultured archaeon
TACCCGCTGCAAATTACCATATTGGTGTCTCCTACCGCGGTGTGGCGGTCAACGAAACGATGTGTGCCCTTACTGCGGACCGAACGATCACACTGGCCAGCGCGATCCATCATGTTACCCTGCACCCAGTGGATAGCCGCAATATCGCACTGGACGGGGTGGAGCTGCGTCTGACCGTCGTACCGTCAGGTGAAACGCTGAGCGAGGCGATCCCGGCCGGCGCGACATCCTCCGCGGTGATACTCCCCGCGGCGCGCGTTCGTATCGAAGCGTTCTGGCTTGGTAAGAGGGTCTATGATAACCGGCTCGCCATCGACCGCGACGGCGGCTTTACCCTCGATTGCACCGTATATTATCTCACCGTGGAGGCCGAGGACGCAACGGAGAGCCCGCTTTCCGATGCACGCGTCGAGGTCCAGAGCCTCGACGAGCCCTCGCTCATCCGTGGCAATAGCACCCCTGGCAACGGCACGCTCATGTTCCGTCTCCCGGCGGGCGAGTACGAAGTGACCACGCGGTTCGTCTCCACGGCGCATATGACCCCGATTACAGAGCGAACCTCCAGCACCATCGACCTCGATGGGAATACGCAACTCACCCTCTCCATCGAAGGGTACCCGCCGGCGTTCACCACCACGAACCTCTTCTACGCATTGCTCATCATCTTTATCGTCGCCGGTGTGCTCATACTCTTCCTCTTCTTCACCGTACGCGCGGCCACCGCACCGCCGCAAGAGCAAGAGCAAGAGCCAGAGCTAGAGCAAGAGCGAGCGGGAGAAGAGCCCCACGGTGACGCGATGGCATACGAGCCCACGCTCGCGATCGAGGAAGGCGCCGAGGACGAAGATGAAGAGGAATGGCTGGATGCGCTCGAAGAGGAATGAGCCTTCCACGCCTCCGCTGATGTGCGATATCCCGGTAAGGGCTCAGGCAAGGAAGTGGCGGTCGCGTCGACGATGAGAGCCGATCCGATCGGTTCCGACCATGCCATGCGCGGCAGCCACGTATCTTCACCTCATCCTTCCATCTCCTGATTCCGTCGATGGATGGATCGTGGTCGCTAATAGAAGGTTTAATCAATACGAACCGTCCATCTGGCTCGTACGATCGCCCCTCGTTGGAGGCACACCAGTATGGCATCCTCAGCTCCGATCATCGATCCGCGCATGACGCGAACCGTCCCCGGCTGGAACAATGCACCGGTACCGGTCTGCTTCGGTGGCGACCCGCGCGCGTTGACCTTCTGCTGCGACCCACGCAAATCGCTGGCGTTTGCTGCAAAATGCGCACATGCAGCTATGCTGGACCGTATCGGTCTCAGTGAGAAGCGCTACCTCGCGATCAAGCGCGATTTCACGCGCGAGCACGACCTCGCGCATACAGGAACATGCTTCGGGTCGCTCGCGTTCTGTTGCCTCCGCAGGCGCGGGTGCCCGTCCCGTGACGCAGCGATACACAACCTCCTCGATGGAGATACAAAACGATATTTTCGGCTCAAACGCACGCTCGCGGTACGACTCCTGGAAGCCGCGTCGCGAGACGAGATCGTCCGACCCTATCTCGATCTCGAGGCGGAGAATGCGGAATAGATCCGGCGTGTGATGCATACTGTGGTGCTCCGTTCTCCATCGTCGACCACCGACCACCGACCACCGACCACCGACCAGTCAAACAGTCGGTCGGGCCCAATCTATAAATAGACCGTTGATGATGAGGAAATGACAGCGATAATACTCGGTGGATAAGTCGATGCATGCGCCGAGAACCAGGTGAACACTATGGCACCTCCGAAAAAGAATAAGAAAGGTGAAGGGTTCCATTCCGCAGCGGGGCTGATCCGCTATTTCGATGCAGAGGAAGAGACAGCCATCAAGATCGATCCGCGCATCGTCATCGGAATGTGTATCGCCATCACGATGGCCGTATCGCTCTCCCAATTTTTTTGGCCCGTGTGACACTATCCGTCGCAAGCCTCCTCCTCGTTAATCATCCCCCACCCCCCCTGCTCCGTCCTGACCGACGCCTTTTCGTTCTCCGTCAAGTCCGGTAAGTACCTCGCAGAGCTTGCTCATCATCCATATGGATCGATCCCCGATCGAAGGTTCGCACCGAGCCGTCGGCCGTCTCCTGCATACAAGCGAGTGGCTGGCGGTTGTGGGTGACAGAGCACCGATCGCAGCAACCCGAAAGATGCTCGGTAGTGGTTTGAATGGTTTCGAAACAAATGGAGAAGGTCGCCGTCGGGGTCACCGCGGGTACTCTCGCCGTCCTTTTTCTCATCGCATGGCGGTTTTTCGGCCCTATTGCTACCGGTATCGTCATCGTTCTAGGCGTCCTCGCGGTCCAACTCGAACTACTCTATATGTTCGGCATTATCCGAGACGATATCGAGCGGAGCTATAACCAACTGGACTCCCTTTTCTCACTTCATTCGATGTTTCGCTTCCGCGCCCCGCTCCCGACGATGCGCGGCTGGGCCGCGTCACCCGATTTCGTGAAACTCGTCATCACCACGGTCCTCGACCGTCGACCGAAGACGATCGTCGAACTGGGCAGCGGAGTCTCCACCCTCGTGAGCGCGTATTGTCTGGAGAGGCTCGACGCCGGTGGGACGATCTATTCTGTCGAGCATCAACGACGGTTCGTCGATCGGATGCATACAACGGTCCGTCGCCATGCATTGGGAGACCATGTCGAGTTGATCCACGCGCCCTTGAAAGAACTCGAGATCGAGGATACGACCTATCGTTGGTACGATACGGAGCTGCTGGCTTCGCTGGATGATATCGATATGCTCGTCGTCGACGGCCCGCCGAGCGAGACCGGTCCTATGGCCCGTTACCCCGCCCTCCCGGTGTTGAAGGATCGATTGGCTCGGGATGCGGTGATCCTCGTCGACGATGCCGCGCGGAAAGACGAGGGAGCCATGGTGGCTCGATGGGGCCAGCGCTACCCGAAGTTCGAGCTCGAAATGATCGAGGCCGAGATGGGTGCGGCGCGATTTTGGAAAACGGGCTAGGCTGCCGGACGCCGGATCCACCACTCCCGTTGCTTACCGGTACGGTCATGTAAAGGTCTTTTCGAATATCGGCCGGTACTTCTCGAGCATGAAGCGTCCGATCACCATGCGCTGCACCTGGCTCGTGCCCTCGTAGATCTGATAGAGCTTCGCGTCGCGAAACAGCTTCTCGATGAGGTAGTTCGTCGTATAACCGTACCCGCCAAACACCTGGAGCGCATCGGACGCGGTCTTCATCCCGTAATCGGACGCGAACGCCTTGGCGATACTTGCGGAGATAGTATTGTCGTCCCCTCGATCCGCTTCCCAGGCGGCTTTCCATGTGAGGAGGCGCGCGGCCTCGTAGTGCATCTTCATCTCCGCGATCATGAACTGGATCGATTGGAAGTGGGCGATCTTCTTCTCGAACGCCTCGCGTCGGCGTGCGTAGTTGACCGCGTAATCCATCGCCGCACGGGCCATGCCACAGGCAAAGGCGCCGATGGTGGGTCGCGTATGTGCAAAGGTGCCCATTGCAAGGAGGAACGCATATCCGGGCTCGCCGATGATGTTATCCACCGGAACGCGTACATCCTTCAGCCGCAGCGAGACGGTATTCGAGCAACGGTGACCGAGCTTCGAGAGCGGTGTCCCGGTGGAGAAGCCCTCGGTATCGGTGGGCACGACCACGGCGGTGATCCCCTTGTGGCGCTCGGTATCCTCCAGTCGGCAGAAGAGCGACACCAGCGACGCGTGGCTGCCGTTCGTTATCCACATCTTGGCACCGTTGATGACGATCTCGTCGCCCTCGATCCTCCCGGTGCACTTGATCCCGGCCACATCGGAGCCCATGGTCGGTTCCGAGGTGGCGAACGAGGCGAACTTCAGCTCCTCGGTGAACTGTGGGAGGAACCGCTCTTTCTGTTCGTCGGTCCCGGCGAGGATGATCGGCTCCTGTCCCAGCGAGTTACAAAAGAGCGATGTGGCGATGCCGGGGTCCGCAGCGGCGATCTCCTCGACCACGAGACAGCTTTCGAGGATGCCGAGGCCGGGTCCGCCATATTCGCTGGGGAGCGTGATATTGAAGAGCCCGCGGTCGAACGCTTTCTGGAACACTTCGATGGGGAACTCGCCCGTTTCGTCGTACTTGCGCGAGACCGGGACGACCTCTTCGATGGCGAACTGGCGTGCTTTCTTCTGCAGCGCGATCTGGTCGTCGGTGAGCGTAAAATCGATCATATCATCACCTCAATAGTACGCCGAATACTGCACCGCTATTAATAGTCTCCTTTGTGCACGTCGGGCGTGACAGGCTACGGTCTTCTCCGAAGTACTAACCTCTCGTTTTCTGCTGCACCGAGATCGAGGTGTGAGGATCATACACCAAAAGCGCTGAAAAAACCCGGTTATTTACCGTGGCAGCGTTCGGATATAGAAGCGATGCGTATCGTACGCGACCTTTGTCAATTTCCCCGCTACGACCAGCCGCTCGACAACGTCCCAATCGTCGCCCGCCTTGGTCAGAAATGCGCCCACCGCCCGCTCCCGCATGGGATGGACGGCGGTGATGGCGAGGAGGTCCTTTTCGACATCGCCGGTGAACGCGAACGCGTCGCCTTCGTACCCGATGAGGTATTCCACATCGATATCGCGGTCGTTGAAGAGCTGATAGGCCACGGCGAGCACGCCTTCGTCGGGGAAGTGGACCCCTTCTTCCGCCGGCGGGCGGGTGGGTATCGCAATATAGCTCTTCGTCGGTTCGAGGCGCGCGACGAAGTCGGCGACCTTCGCCAGCTCCGCCTCACCGTCGTTATAGTCGCGAACGAGCATCGTCTCGGTGCAGAGGATCCCATCGAACGAGCGCGCGAAGGCGAGCATTCCCTCCATGATATCGTCCAATGCGAGATGTCGGTGCGCGCGGTTGATCTTTTTCCAGCGCTCGGGACTCCTCGCGTCGATCTTTAAGGAGACCCAGTCCGCGTTGTGGAGTTCTTCGCGCACATCCTCGCGCCAGATCAACGACGCGTTGGAGATGACCGCGGTCTCGTACCCGAGCCGAGCGACCGCCGCGATCGACTCCCCCAGGTTGATATCCAGCGTCGGCTCGCCGTCGGGGACGAAGGTGAGATGATCGAGCGCTTCGTCGCGACTCACCGCCTCATTCACCTTCTTCTCCACCGCATCGAATATCTCGGCGGGGTCGTAGAACGGCTCTCGCTCCACGCGCATATCGAGCGTTCGGCCCACTTGGCAGTAGACACAGGAATAGGTACAGATCTTGGGCGGGATATTATTGATACCGAGGCTCCGCCCCAGTCGTCGTGATGGGACCGGTCCGAACGCGATCATCGTTTCCTTCGTCATATGAACACTACCATCGTTCTGGTTTCTTTATCGATCATGTTCCTTTATAAGGCTTTATAGAGCGTGAGCGCGGCGAGGAAGAGGATAAATGCGGAGAGCCCGATCTCGAGCGCGAGCGGCTTCGTTTTCAGCGAGAGCGTGCTCCCGATGCGCGCACCGAGCATCGAGCCGAGGACGACGAAGAGTGCGGGCAGCCAGAGGATATCGCCACGTGGCCAGTAGATGGCGATGGCACCGGCGGCGGTGAAGATCGTGACGAAGAGCGAGGTGGCGATGGCCTGGTGCGTTTCGAACCCGACGCCTTTGAACACGGCGGGATAGAGCGACCCGCCGCTGCCGCCACGCAGTCCCGTGATGAAGCTGACGAGGAACGACGCGCCGAAGACATTGGTGTGGCTTGGCTCGAGATGGTCCTTCAGGGCGGGGACGAGTCGGTCCGAGAACATCCCGACGACGATTCCCGCGCAGATCGTCACAAAGAGGATCGCCAATGCCAAAGTTGGGATGAACCCGACGAGTACGGCGCCGATGATCTCGCCGATGACACCGCCGAGCACGGCGTAGAGGATGATATTGCGAACGATCTTTTTGCGTTGGCTGAATGCGCCCACCGCAGATGAGAACGGTATGACGATGAAATTGATCCCGAACGCGCTGATCAACGGGAGTCCCGCGATATTGAGGAGCGGTATCCTCACCGAGCCGCCGCCGATGCCGACCATCCCGCTCATGAACCCGGACGCAAAGCCGATCGCTATGAAGAGGAGGGTGGGTTGAAGCGGTATCATCTCACGATCACCTTCTTTCGCACGGTGATGTGCGACGCCCTCGAGCGATGGACCGAATGAGGACGAGGCGGTGGGCAGGACTGCGAATAACCGGAAGAGTTCGCCCCATTTGAAAAACGAGGTCGCGGTCGAAATCGCGCAGAGCGTGCGTTGTTACCGATCGGAACGGTCAATGCACGTTCAGTTCGATCAATGGTGCGATCGGACTCCCAACGCGACTCACGACCGCTTTGAGCTCCTCTGTGCGATACTGAATTGAACGCCTTTGTCTTCTGTGGGCCGATCGTCGAGCTGTTCGTAAAGTCCAGCTCCCCAACGACCTGCTCGTATTTCGGCGACCAAAGGTCCTTTGTATTCAACGGCTCACCCCGATGATCGGATCGAACGAACGCCACTGTTTTCGTCGTAGAGCGATACCGATCCCGAACTGGATATCGACGCCGCTCGGTCTCATTGCGCGTTTACAAGCGCCGGCACCATGACTTGTACAGTTGCTGGTAGGCTGTCATCGCCTTCTCACATCCTTACTCTTCCCCCGTACATGTACGGGGTACGCGTATCGGAAAACCGCTCTCAGAATGGGTCGTGGTGCTATTTCCGTAGGCAAAATCCACATCGATCGCATTCAAATTGTTTTTATATTAGTTCCAGACAATTTGTTCCGTATTATAGTAAAGTTATGGCCAAGGGACGGGGGTGCTTTATCTCGGTCCGTCCACCACCCAACTGACCGCGATGGTGATAGTCACCGTGCTTCCGCCCACGCTCGGCTGGCTCGAGATAGTCACTCCCGAGGTTGGCCATCACCACGAAACGCTCGAACGAGTCCGGGAGGTGGTGTCGAATAAGGTCGATGCTCTCCCGCGCATGGGCCGATTTCGTTACTATCCGCTCGTTCACAATTGTGCACCTTCTAATCCGCACTTTTTATACAGTATGAATTTGTAGCGCCGTTCGAAATATTCGTATTCGAGGCTCGTTAACCCCGCGATATCATATACCCGGTCTCTATCGCTCGTATAGGTCAATCGGCCTTGAAAGACTTCTTTTTGGACATAGAGCGGGAGCAATTGGAAGAACTGGATCTCATACCGGTCTGGGAAATGACCGTCGATAATGTATAACAGTCTGTGAAGGGCGTGCTTCCGTTCTATGTCGTAAAAAAGACCGAGCTCGATATCCGATCGCGCGGTATTCTCACCCTTCGCCATGGACCCGAAAAGGTAGACGAAGACGAGGTCGTCTAGGTGCGGAAGCGCTCGCCGTTTGTTGGCGACCTCGTCTGCGATCATTGTCATTGAGAAAGTATTTGTACGGCGTGCTTAACGGTTTTTTCTCGCGATCATCCCATTCATTCATGGCGATAATACCACACCCGCCGTCGGGAGCGGGCTTTCCTGTGCCTGGTTCCCCGGTCCCCTGGCTCCCCCAGCCCACCCCGCTGGCGGCGCGCGCGTTGGGTTGAGACGAATTTCGATCACCATGCTCGCCTCTCCCGCATCCTATTTTAGGCGAGCCTAGTCTACCGACAGAACGCGAACCAACCTATAAATATCATATACGGACATATGATCTTGCAGAGCGTGGGTTACGATGCGGCGCTACCGTTCTTCTCACCGCCGTCCTAATGGGTCTGGCGCACTCTGGCTCCTCGCCTGTACCACTGCGCTCTATGGTGGCGCCGTGGTATCTCCACTGATCGCTTCGACGGTCGCGGCGCAACAGTTCGGTGGCCGGTCTGACAGTGGTATGACGGACGCGGCAGTGGGTCTTTCGTTTATCCGATCCCGTTTTACCATCGTCAATGCCAGCCCCGGTGCACGCGTGCGGTTCGAGGGTACGGCTCAGTATCAGTGTGCCACAGAGGACGACGGTGTTCCCACCGCGGTCGAGGTCGACCTCGAGGTTCACGCCACGGCGAGCAATTGGGCGGTACATTGCGTTCCCGGAACGCTAACGCTCGCCTCGGGCGAGAACCGATCGTTCTATTGCGACTGTACGATCCCTCCCGGTGAGAACGGGACGGTTGCGTTCCTCGTCACGGTGAACGGGACCTGGACCGACGCTCAGGGCAGCCGCCACCGGGTGGAACCTGCGCGCGCCACGGTGGAGTACTCCTCGGGGATGGATCGTTCATTTTTAGTAACGGATGGCCCCAACGATATCGATGTTCGTGAATCCCAGGGCGCGCACGCTACGGGGGAGGACCGCGCCGCACTGGGCTGGGGTGTCACCGTGATCACACTGATCGTGATCCTCACATTCTATCTATTGAACCGTTCGGAATAAGAAGGAGGGGATGGGCCCGCCCCGCCCTTTTGGGTATGGGTAACGATGAAGCGGTGCGGTCAACGACAGCCAGTGG
>CAZSUE010000169.1:0-4031 GCA_964609045.1 uncultured archaeon
CGCGTCATCCTCGTCGGCGCGGCGGTCTGCATCGGGGTCATCCTCGGCGGCTGGCTCATGTACGCCTATGTCGTCCCGCGCACCGAGGCGGAACTGACGGTGGTCTACCGCGAGAATATCGGGAGCGCCGTCATCTATGTCAATGTCAAGATCGCCAATAGCGGGACGCAGGCGCTGGAAGATATCTATCTCGAGGTCTGGATCGTCAACGCAACCGACCGGCGTCAAGACGAGTTCGTGCTCCGGCCACCGGCGCTTGCACCACACGCAGAGGTGGAGGGCGGCACCGCGTTCAACGGGACGCATTTCGAGCCATACTCGATCATCCTCTCATTTGCAAGCTGCTCCTCCAACCACCGGCTCTCGCATCGAGAGACATTCGAGATCGAGGCAAAGCATCCGATGTATATCGAGTTTAATAGCGTGGTCCGGTAACGCTACCCCCACATTTGCACGCGTCGCACACTGTTGCGAAATAGCATAGGAATGACCGTCCCATGGACCCGATAGGCCATTGGGCGCTGGGCGCGCTCTGTGGACTGATCATCACGCTGCCGTTCGTCACCGATCGGCAGGTCTATCACTATCAGGCGCAGCGTTGGCTCTCGGTGCGCTGGGCGCGGACGCACGGCACGCTCGACCAGCGCTATATACGAACGCGGCGCGGTCGAGAGCGGGTCGCACCGATCACGCATGCGCTGGCACCGACTCTTCGCTCGCGTGCGATGGTGATCGCACCGGTTGTTGCTATCGTCTGTGGCTGCGTCTCCGCGCTCCCCGATATCGGCTATCTTTGGGGCGCTCGACTCGATCATACCTGGTGGGCGTATCTCTGTTTCGCCCATCCGCTCTTCGACAGCGGCGGGCTGATCGGGGCGGTCGTTCCTACGCCGATCCTTCTCGGGCTCCTCCTTCTATTGGGGCTGACGATCGAACTCGTCAGTTGGTCCGCAGTCGCGGTCTCGCCGACGATCTAACCATTCTTGTGGCCACGGACCGGGCTGGGCGGATCACTGGCTACCGGACATTTTAAATAACGCGATGGTTTTCCGTCACATCCGTCGGCATGGTCGAGAATATTCATTCGATTATTGGACCGTCCGCCGCGTTTGGTGATCACGCTATGCCCGAGGACGAGGAGATAATAGACTCGCACGCGCAAGAAGAGGAACCGGACCAGATTGAGCAAACCGCGGTGGAATCGGCCGCCGAACCGTACCAGGATATCACCGGTGGAAAATTGAGCGAGCGGCGGTTCGGCGTGCGTATCGACGACGAGGTCGAAGTCACCATTATGGCCGGCGATCAGCCGCGCCTCGTGCGCGGGCGCGTGCTCAAGCAGAAGAAATATCTCGAACTCGAGGACGAAGAGGGGCGATATCATCGGATATATTACGACTGGATCGTCGAGATCGTGCTCCTGAAGCATCATCGGCCGCATCCGCTCGCCGACCCCGAGCTGGTCGAGAAGAGCGCCAACGAGAAGCGGTTCACACCGCATAAAGGACACGACACGGCCTATCACTAGCCTTTTGACAGTGGCATACTCCACGATGCGGGGGTACCCGAGCCTGGTCAAAGGGGCGGGGCTTAGGTCCTTTCGGCAATACCGGAAGGGAAGAGACCCCGTAGTATAGTCTTTCGAGCGTTCAAATCGCTCCCCCCGCATCATCTTATGATTTCCTTTTCTTCTTGCCCGCCTCTTAGCGAGGGTTGAGAAGAGTTCGGTTCGTGTGGGATGCGAGGACCTCACGGCTCGTCAGTCTTTCTGGAGGGTTCGAGCCGATCACACTGCTCGCAGAAATCTACTCAACAGTGCCGGAGGCACTATGGCCGAGGCCGAAACACACCTGTTTCGGCGGATTGGCGTCGAACAACGCGAGACGTGGCCGAGGCCCGATACTTCGAAGAAGTTCGGGGAGACTGACAGTGCCGGAGGCACTATGGCGTATCCGAAGGGACCGATTCTGCTGGATCCCTTTTGAACTACTTTGCGACATCCACTCTGGCTTCTGGCTGCTCATGTTCATGTGGCGTTACCCACCGTGGACGGGACGGCTCGACGCAGTTTGAGTATTATCGATAATCGTTGCCATGCGGCTACATCCCCTCCAGATCCTCATCCATCTCTATGTCCAATACGAATTCCACATCTTCCTCGTTTGGTTTTTTCGTTTTTGCGAATACGGATTCTTCTTCGGCAGCGTGCTCCTCGCGTTCCATGCCTTTGTCCAGCTCCATGATTCCGGCCTCCGTCATACCCAATTCACGATCCAGCTCCTGCTCAAACGCGTCCAGATCAAGATCTAGTTCGAGGTTTGCTTCTATTTCTGGTGAACGATCGCGCTTGGGCTTGCTGCTCCCTTCGGATCCCCATTTCCCATCGGCTACTTCTTTCCCCCTTCCTTCGTCCAATGTTCCCTCATCCTCGATATCATTATCGAACATCCACTCCTTCTCGGATCTGTCGGTCTCCGCGGCAGCCATTGGAAGTGCGTCCCCTTCACCCTTTTTCTCGTCCTCGTCGACCCTCTCGTCGCCCTCGTCCTCGGATTCATGTATGGCGTCGAATTCGCTCTTATTCGTGTCGACCGATGCCTCCTCTATCGCCTCGTCGCCCATCCATTTTTCGTCGGGCGCAGCGTATTTTTCCATTTCGGTGGGTGCGTTCGCGCCATTTTTCTTTCCACCCCGTCTCTGGCCCCTCACCAGTAATAGGACGAGAACGATCACCACGACCGCTCCCGCGAGGATGAGTATCATGGTTAGAGCATCCATTGGGAACTTGTTGGTGGGTGGTCCCTCCCCATCTGCCGGTCCGATGCCTTTGGGCCTAACGGTCACGAGCATGGTGGTCGTATTGGTACTGTTCGCCGCGTCGCGTACGGTCAAAGTAACGGTGAAATTACCGGCGTTGGGGAAGGTGTGCGTTGGCGCCACGCCGTAGAGCGTGACAATGCCGCTGCCGTCGTCGAACGTCCAGGTCCAGTTCGCGATGCCGATATTGTCGGTGCTCGTGCTGCCGTCGAAGGTGACCAAGTTGCCTTCGTCCACCGTTTGGTCCGAGCCCGCGTCGGCAACGGGGTGGGTTATGTCCAGCACGGTTACGGTCATCGTATCGGTGTCCCAGTTCCCGGCCGCGTCGGTGGTGTTCAAAGTGACGGTATAAACGCCCGGGTTCTCGAAGCTATAAACGGGTGTTTCACCGTAACGGGTGACGGCGACGATGTCGGTGAAGGTCCAGGTCCAGTTCACGACGCCGACGTTATCCGTGCTCGCGCTGCCATCGAATACGACCAAAGTTCCTTCATTCACATACTGGTCCGCGCCGGCGTCGGCGACCGGCGCGGTCGTATCCTCGACGGGCGGGGCAGCGGTGACGGTGACGGTCACGGTCATGGTGTCCATGTGCCAGTTCCCGGCCGCGTCGCTGACGTTCAAAGTGACAAGATATAGTCCAGCGTTGTTGAACTGGTATGTTGGTCCGACGCCATACAATGTTATTGGGGTGCCGTCTGTGAACGTCCAGGTGTAGTTGGTTATGCCGACATTATCGGTGCTCGTGGTGCTGTCAAAGGTCACGATCGTACCTGCTGTGACATTCTGGTCCGCGCCGGCGTCGGCCACCGGGTCAGTGAGATCGCCGGTGGTGAATGTGATATTGGCGTCGTCTACCAGCTCGTTTTCCGCAAGATCCGTGATGCCCACAATTGTCAGCTCCAAATAGTACAGCGTGGACTCGTTCAGAGCAGCATAGTGGAAGGTCACCGTTGTGTTGTCAGTGCTCCATTGCGGTTCCTGAGTGCCCACCGGAAGATTATATTCTGGCATCTGGGCCAACGGATCGAGGTCAATGGGTTCGGAGAACACTATCACCAGCGTCCCGGCGGCGGTGGAGACGTTCGTGGCCCCGCACGCTGGAATCGTGTACAAGATGGTCGGGGCCGTGAAGTCGCCGGTGGTGAAGACGAAGGACATGACACCGGCCAGGGCGTTCCCGGCAATATCCATATGGCCGAGATCGGCAAATT
>CAZSUE010000169.1:4131-8504 GCA_964609045.1 uncultured archaeon
GCTACACCGGTCGCGGCGTGTGCCGGTCTGGTCGAAACGATGTTCGGGGCCGTGAAGTCGCCGGTGGTGAAGACGAAGGAGATGACACCGGCCAGGGCGTTCCCGGCAATATCCATATGGCCGAGATCGGCAAATTCAACATAGTAGGTCGTCTCTTCGTCCAGAACCGTGTAGGTGATATTGAACCACATGCCCGTGGCGTCCCATGAACCTGAAGCGCCGCCGAGATCGGTTGCAAAGCCGGTAACAGTCTCGTCCATGGGCTCCGAGAATTCTACACTATATGTGCCCGCGCTTATTGCTACACCGGTCGCGGCGTGTGCCGGTCTGGTCGAAACGATGTTCGGGGCCGTGACATCTATGACCGTTACTACCATCGTGGCCGTACCACTGTTTTCCGCAAGGTCCACCACGGTCAGTGTCACCGTGTACGCCCCCGGCGTCCAGAACGAGAACGTCGGCGCAATGCCCGTCAGCGTCACCTCGGAGCCGTTGTAGATGAAGGTCCAACAGTAGCTGGCTATGCCTGACGCATCAAAGGAGCCGGAACCGTCGAAGGTGACTATTTCGTCCTGGCCGACGGTCCGGTTGTTGCCGGTATCGGCCAGCGGCGCGACGGGGTCGCAGGTGATGTTCACGGTCCACATCACCGGTCCATTGCCGTCGTGGTACATAACGGTCCAGTGCGCGTAGCCGGTGGTGTTGCCGACGTGAACGGTGCATTCAGTCCCGTCGGCCGCGACCGATAGCCATGCGGTGGCGCCGTCGAAGTTCTCGAGGGTCCAGTTGACTGGCACGTCGACGAGATATTCCGTGCCGTTGAACGCCGCACCGTACCCGACGACGCTGAACCCGGCGCCGGCCAGCGTATCGGGTATCGCGTCGGCGCCGGCTAGCGGCGTATCCACGATCAGGACGGAATCGACAGTCAGCCCGGTCAGCGGGTGCGGGTCCTCAGCTGCGCCGCCGGTGATGTTCGCGTAGGGCGTGGCCCAGGTGCGGCCATCGTTCGTGCGCGCGTCGGGGTAGAGCGTCCGGTAGTCGCTCCAGTAGTTGCCTTCGTGCGTCGCGTTCTCGTACCATGTATTATTGCCGTTTTCGAACGCCTGGACGGTATTGGCGGCGAAGTGGTTATGATGCACGGTGTTTTCGTCCGACGCGTTGAAGAACACGCCGTCGGCGTTCCCCTCGATCAGATTATTTGCGATCGTATTGTTGTGCGAACGGTAGACATGGACGCCGCTGTGTGCGTTCGACATGATGGTGTTGCCCGTGACGGTATTTTGGCCATGGTCCAGATGGATCCCATCGATGTGTATCCCGTGCACCGCGCAGCCCATCACCGTGTTGGTCGAGATCTGATTGCCGAACCCGAGCACGTAGATGCCGGTCCCGTCCGACCACTCCCCTGTTACCCAGTCCCCAGGCCACATGATGCGGCTGTCGGAGAGGATGTTGTTTTGTAATCTGTTCATGGCCCATGTGATGATGCCTGCGGAGTTGTTGCTGACAATGTTGCCCCTGGCCAGGTTGAACGCACCGACCAGATATATCCCGGCGACATCGTTCGACTCGACGGTGTTGTTCGCGAGCGTGTTGTTCATGGATCGCATGTGGACGAGGAGCCCAACACCGGGCTCGTCATAGCCGCCAAAGGTGTTGAACGACGCTGTGTTGTTCTCGAGACGGTTGTACGATGAATTGAACAGGATGATGCTCACTACGTTGTGATTGGCCGTGTTGTTCACGAGCGTGTTGTTGTGTGAGAAGCCCAGCGCGATGCCGGTGGTGGCGCGGCTGAGGTTCTGGTTTGCAACCGTGATCTCGGTGCAGTTGGCGAGTATGACCTGGCCCGCAAGAGCGGGGACGGTGACGCCCGTCTGGTTGCTGAGATACCAAACCGGTTTGCCGTTGACCGTGTTGTCGGTGCCGATCGTGTGGGTGTTCCAGTGCGCGAGCGCGTCGCCGTCGATATAAATACCGTTCTGCATCATCGTATTATCCGTCAATGTCGCATGCGTGGACTCGTAGAGGCTGATGGCGCCTGAATTGTCGAATAGCGTGTTCGAAGTGACAACGCTCGCATCACTACGCTCGAGGTGGATGGCCTGGCGGTTCCCGAACATGGTGCAGTTGACGATGGTGTTGCCGGGCGATTCGCCGATGCGTATCCCGACCATGTTGCCGCTGACGGTGTTGTTTATCAGCTCGTTGCCGCCGCCGCCGAAAACCATATTGATGCCGTGGTCCCCGTTCCCGGCGATGGCGCAGTCGAGGATGCGGTTGGACGACGAGTTGTACATGTATATGCCATCCCCGCTGTGATCTCCCCATACATTGTTCGAGAATATGCTATCCGCGATCGTGTTGTCATGCGATTCGGTCATGTACAGGCCCAACGGATTGCCCGAAGCGTTGACATCGCTGATGGTGCAGTTGTGCGTCATGGACAAGACCATCGCGGCGTCTCTCCATGAGTCGTTGCCGCTCCCGTTGATCGTGAAGCCGCTAATGTTAGCCCCGCCCAGCCCCTCCATGGAAACCACCGTGCCGGTACCGTCACCGATTATGCTGGTGTTGCCGCTGCCCGCGCCGATGAGCGCCACATCCTTCCCGTTGAGATCGAGCTTTTCGTAATAGTCGCCCGCCTCGACCATGATGGTATGGCCAGCCATGGTGGACGGATCATCTATGGCCACCTGGATGTCGTGGTAGAATTTTCCCGTGTCCACATTATGCACCCTCCCCAGCGGGTCCGGCACATCGAGCCAGCCATTGGGTATGGTCCAGGGGTAATGGTCACGGGCGTCCCCTTCACCGGCCGCGTCGCGTGCAAGGTCCACGATGCCGTCGGCGCCGTACAGATCCTGATCGTGACCGTTGAAGTTATCCGGCACGGTCCAGTCATCCCAGTGATTGCCGCCGCATGGATAGCCGTTGTCCCAGTGGTTGCTCCCGCGGTCGAGGGCATGGTTGGTATTGTTGATCAGGTTGTTGTGGTAGATGCGGTTGTTGGTGCTGTTCACCTCCGCCGCGACGCCCCACATGCCGCTGGCCAAGATGGTGTTGTTGACGATCTCATTGTCGTCGGCACCCTCCATGATATGGAGCCCTACCACGTTATCCGAGATGGTGTTGTGGGTGATGGTGTTGTTGGCCGAGGAATTGAGAGCGATGCCCATAGAACCGCCGGCGAGGGTGCTGTTGGCGATGGTGTTGTTGTATGCGCCGAGGAGGAACAGCCCGCTCTCGGCGTTGCCCGCGGCCCCGATGTTCTCGACGACGCTCATGGTAATGTTCAGCATGATGAGGCCGTGGGTGCTGCCGGTCAGCACCATGTCCGAGACGATGCAGTCGGACATGGTCGCGGTCGGCGGCGGGCCGCCGTTGCCCTCGCCCCGCGGGTCGAACAGCGCCATGGCGGCGCCGGGGTCGTCGCCGGTGGCGTTCGTGACCGTGAAACCGCTGATCATGGTGTGGTTGGCGGAGACGATGACGCCGAACTCGCCGCCCGACGCGTCGATGACGGTGACGGTGCTCCCTTCGCCGATGAGCCGGATCGCGCGGTCGATGGTGACATGCTCGGTGTAGGTGCCGCCCCTCACCGTGATGGTATCGCCGTCGGTGGCATTGTCAACAGCGGCCTGGATGGTCCAGTAGTACTCGTCGAGATCGATATTATGCACCGGCCCCTGCCAGCCGTAGGGCGTGACGAACGGGTACTCGTCACGATAGTTGGTCGTGCCGGATATATCGTACGCGTCGTCACCGATGCCGTCGCCCCGGTCGCTGCCCGTGTAATCGCTCCAGTAGTTCCCGCCGAACCCGCCCGTTGCCGGATCGCCCATGTGCCAGTGGTTCAAATGATCGGTGCTGTGCGCCTGGATAGCGTTCCCCACGAAGATGTTGTTGTAGATCTCGTTGTTTTTTCCGTTCATGGATCCAGCGTCTATCCGTATGCCGTAATCGTTGTTCTCGTAAAGCTCGTTGTTGGACACGCGGTTCTCGTCGGAGTAGTGTATGTAGATACCCTCGTCGTTCCCGCTGAGGTTGTTGCCCAGCACGAAGTTCTCATGGGAATAATGCAGGTACACGCCAAACCCAGAGTCAAAGATGTGGTTGCTCTTCAGGATGTTGCCGTCGGTGGAGTAGGCCAGCTGTATGCCCGCGGCCACCCCAAAGATGTCCTGGCCCTCCACCGTCACCCCGGAGCAGGAGGCCAGGATGACCTGGGCCGCGCCAGCGGGGATAGTTCCGCCGACCTCGTTCTTCCGGTATATCACCGGCTTGCCGTCGACGGTATTATTGTCGTCGATCTCGTGAGTGTTCCAGTGCGATTCGGCGTTACCCTCGATCAGCAGTCCAGGCCCCTC
>CAZSUE010000170.1:0-8476 GCA_964609045.1 uncultured archaeon
TCGGGGAGAATGTGTTCGAGAAGGTGGTACGACCGTCCGCTTGCACCGGCTCCGCCGCATGCGCCGCTCGCATCCACCTATATAGAGCTTTTCGGCAAAAGCTATATAGGGCATACACCACGCCGCTGAAACGCCGTGCGAACGCGCGGTGCACGGTGACGCGATGCCGGAGCGTGAAAGTATTTATACGAGCCGAAGGATTGTGCCGTGGTGTGTTGATCTGCTATGGCGATCTTGACCCGTGAGGCGATCCTCGTTGAGATCGAGGACGGACGGATCGGAATCGATCCGTTCGATCCCGACAACCTCGGCCCCGCGTCCTACGATCTTACGCTGGGCAACCTCTTTCGGATCTATCGTAAGACGCTGCGCTTCTACGAGGTTACCGAGGACGCCGACGCCAACGAGGTCACCGAGCTGATCGAGGTGCCCAATTCGGAATTTATCCTCCTCTCGCCCAACGAATCGATCCATGGAATGACGAAGGAACGGATCACGCTCCCGGACGATATCTGCGGGTGGCTCGAAGGGAGGTCGCGGTTCGCACGGCTGGGGCTCCTCGTCCATATCTCCGCCAGTTTCATGCAGCCGGGGATCGACAATCATCAGGTGCTCGAGCTGTCCGACGTCGCCACGATCCCGCTGGCGATCTACCCGGGCACGAAGGTCTGCCAGTTCATCTTCGCACGGTGCGAAGGTCGCGCGCAGTATCGTGGTCGGTATCGCTCCCAGACCGCGCCCTGAACCTATTATGCACTCTACGCCCCAACCCTCGCTGCTCAGATCCTCAGTTCCCTTCCCTCCCCATTGGCGGGTGGAGGGGTCCAAACCCAAACCCAAACCCAAACCCAAACCCAACCCCGAACCCAAACCCCCACACTATCAAATCGGTCGATAGCTCGCAACCGTTAAATAAGCCGATTTTATTCGCAGTCTCATTCAACGATCCCAGGAGGCATCGTCGCATATGAAAATCCTCGTCCCCACGGCTGGGCCCGAAGCGGCCACCGCCAACGCAGATTACATCGTCAGCATTGCCAAACGCCTCGATGCGCAACTGGTCGTGATCCATATCCTCGACATGATGGAGTTCGACGAAGGGAGGGAAGCGCTCGAGATCTTCGACCGCGCCGCCACCGCCGCCGGCATCACCTGCGACACCTTCATCCGCGAAGGCGAGGTCGTCCCGAGTATCGTCGAGATCGCGGAGGAAATGGATGTCAGCCTCATCATCATGGGCGCCTCCCGCGGTCGCATCGTGGCGAACTGGATCGTGACCGACATCCTCGCCGAGACCAACATCCCCATCGTGATCATCCCGTACGGTGTCGAGCTTAGCGTGCCGTCGCCGGCGGATGCAGGCGAGGACCTTCCAGAGCTTCGGGCAGTGGAGCCAGAAACGGAGGCTGCACAGGCCGAGAGCGAGAGCGAGAGCGAGACCGATCCCGATCGTGCTACCGAATGAGGCGCGGTCCCGCTCGGTGCGTGAAACCGCCCCGGCGACGATGCTTCGCGCTCTGCGCTCGCGCAATTATTACGGCCAGAGTCATAGCCATAGCCATGGCCATGGGCATCGTCACGGCCATTCGTTCCGTCACCACCAGGGCACACGGTTCTCATTTCGTATTTTCGTATAGATGAGTTTGGTCAGGGTTCGTTTGGCTTATTCGTTCGGGCAGGGTTTGCCCCTCTTTTCGTGCGCTTGGGATCATTGGAGCGGGCCGACGGCGTCTTCCACCACGCGCACCACCTCGCCGGTCTCCACCAGACGGGCCACCGTTTCGATATCGCGATAGAGGGTACGGTCGCGGTCGAGATGCGGCACATGATCGCGGATCAGCCTATATGCTGCGTTGGTCCCCACGCCGGGTCTGAGCGGTTTTTGGAAGTCGATCCCCTGCGATGCACAGAGGAGCTCGATGGCGATGATCTGCTCCACATTCCTGAGGATCTCGTACGCGCTTCGCGCTGCGATGCTGCCCATGGACACATGGTCTTCCTGCCCGGCGGAGGTGGGTATCGAATCGACGCTGGCGGGGTGCGCGAGGCTTTTATTTTCAGACACGAGCGCGGCGGCGGTATACTGTGCGATCATATACCCCGAACAGAGCCCGGACCGGTCGGTGAGGAACGGAGGGAGGCCAGAGACATGGGGGTTGTTCAACCGATCGATGGTCCGTTCCGAGATATCGCCGATCTCCGCCAGCGCGATACCGAGGAAATCCAGCGCGAGCGCGAGCGGTTGACCGTGGAAGTTGCCGCCGGAGATGCTCTCGCCGCTCTCATCGAAGATGAGGGGGTTGTCGGTGGCGGCGTTGAGTTCGGTTTTGAGCACGCTACGCACATATTTCATGGCATCGCATGAAGCGCCGTAGACCTGCGGCATGCACCGCAATGTATAGGCATCTTGCACTTTCTCACAATTCTTATGTGAGGCGATGATCGCGCTATTGGCGGTGATATGGCGGATATTGGCCGCACATGCGATGGAACCGGGATGCGGCCGGATGAGCTGCATGCGCTCGTCGAACGCGCGCGTGGTCCCCTTCAGCGCTTCCAGTGACGCTGCCGAGGCGATCTGGGCCGCTTTGAGGAAAACATCGGCATCGAGCAGTGTCAATACACCGATGGCGGTCATCATCTGGGTCCCGTTGAGGAGCGCGAGGCCTTCTTTCGCTTTCAGCCGTAACGGTTCGATGTTCGCCCTCCGCAACGCGTCGGCACCGTCGATGCGCTCGTCGTCGTCGAACGCTTCGCCCTCGCCGATCATGACCAACGAGATATGAGCGAGCGGTGCGAGGTCGCCGCTGGAGCCCACCGACCCCTTCGCCGGGACCACCGGGTAGACGCCGCGGTTCAGCATGGCGATCAGGGTATCGATGATCGTGGGCCTCACGCCGGAATACCCCTTCGCCAGTGCGTTGGCGCGCAAAAGCATCATGGCCCGAACGATCTCTTCGCTCAGTGGTTCGCCCACCCCTGCGGCGTGGCTGACCACGAGGTTCTTCTGGAGCGCCTCCACATCGGCGCGAGGGATGGCAACATTACAGAGGTCGCCGACGCCGGTGGTAATGCCGTATACTGGACGTTCCTCCCGGACGATCTCTTCGACGAAGTCGCGGTTCGTCTCCACGCGTCGGCGCGCTTCAATTGCCAGTTCCACTGGTTCGAACCGCCGCGCGACGGCGGCGACCGCTTCGAGCGTGAGTGAATTCCCGTCGATCGCTATCTTTGCCATGGGTGCCAACCACGAGGGGATGTGGAGCGGTGCCATAAAAAGGTTTCAATCTCAGTGGGGGATGCCAGAGGTCACGCTCGCGATTTTTTGCCATCTTCCCACCGGTTCTGAGCCACTCTCTTTTTTTGTCGACGCCGACGGTGGAGGAGGCCGTTCGTATCGTATCGTATCGTATATTGGTATGCTGCTGCTGTGGAGACCTGGGAGGAGCTGGGAGGACGCAAGAAGGAAGCAAAGTACAAATAAGATGTGAAATGTTTATCGCACCGACCGATATGGATGACGGTACGGCCAATGGGAACGAACCGAAAGACGGCGGACGAGCGGCGGCGACGGCCCCTGGCGACGACGAGGAGCGAGCGAACAACGATGGCGAGGCTGCGCCGGCGGCGGTGGCACATCTCTGCCCGGAATGTAAGACGCCCTCTCCAGCGACCGATCTGGTCTGTGAGGATTGCCTCGATGCGCTGGCAAAGATCACCGTCGAGGATGAATCCGATGCTGCGTCGATGCTCGCACGCTATCAGCGGATCTTCGACCGCAGCCTCGACGATGCCAACGAGGCACAGTTCATCCGCATCGTTCGACTTGCCTTCGACCGGCTCGATATCCCGGAGATCGTACCGGAGGAGGAACAGTTCGAGCCGGTGCCGTCGGCGGAACAGCTCCTCGATCTCATCGCCAATACGCTCGCCGAGTTCGAGACCGCCACCGGGCGGCTCGCGGCCAATCCCTATACCTATCTACGGATGGGCATCGCGCTGATCCTGTTGCGCGATTCGGAGAGCGCGTCGTTCTTTCTCGACCGCGCCATCCATCTCGATCCTTCACTCGCCGAGGTATGGTTCGCCAAGGCGTTGATCCTCGACCGTAAGGGTCGGTTCCAGGAGGCACTGCGCAGCTTCGACCGTGCTTTGCAACATAATGCGGAGCACTGGCGCGCGCATTTCAAGAAGGGGATGATCCTCGACGAACTCGGGAGGTTCCACGAAGCGATCCGTGAATACGATCGCGTGCTGAGACTGAATCCCGACTTTGAACCGGCGTGGCGGCGTAAGGGCGACATCTGTCAACAGAAACAGCAATACCGCCAAGCGGAAGAATGTTTCCGCAAGGCGGAAGCTCTCTCGAGCGGTGGCGCGGCGCCCTCATCCGAGCGCGGTGACGCCCCGGCGGCGCCTGCGGAAGGTACCGAGATGCAGGGCGCCATGGCGGAGACGGCGCAGGGAGACGAATACGCCGCTGCCACGCCCGCCTCCGCCCAGGTCCCCGCGTTGGAGCAGGCGCTGAGCACCTTCCCACAGCTCCAACGGAAGGCGGTCCACGAGGCGCTCGATACTGCGCAGCTCCATAAGCGCATCGCGGTAGGGCTCGGGATCGATACGAGCGCGATGAGCGATACGATCGACGCGCTCCCCCGGCTTCTCATGAAGCGCGACATCACCTCGACACTCAGTACGCTGGAGCGTCAGTCCGACCGGCTGAAGGAGCAGGTCCGCGAGAAGGTGATCGCGGCGCTTCTAAAACTCAGTAAGGCGATGGAATCGCAACAGCGCGAGATCGGGTCGTCGCCGCCGAAGAAATGGTTGCACCAGGCCAAGAAGGCGCATCAGGAAGAACGGTTCAATGATGCGCTCGAATATATCCAGCGTGCGCACGAGGAACTCGAAGAACGCGAGCGCGAGCATGAGCGCGCCCGGCGTGCGCTCCAGACCGTCTGGTCGCAACTGGCCGACGCGCGGCGGAGGAATGTCGACACGGCCATGGGTGAAAAACTGCTCAGCCATGCGCGTGCGGCGATGCGTCGTGGCGAGTTCGAGAAGGTGTTCAACCTCACCGAGAACGCGCGCTCGGTCACCTTCACCCCGCAATCGACGCTGGTGGAGGATATCCGTGACGCGTTAGACGAGCTCGAGGAGACGCTCCTGTCGCTACGGGAGGAGGATGTGAGCGTCGCAGACGCGCGCTCGATCTTCAATAATGCGCGTCAAGCGTACGAGCGCGAGGATTACAATGTGGCGGAACAGCTGATCAGCGAAACGAAGACCGCGATCAAGCACGCACGCCAGGCGCATAACCTCCAGTTCATCACGGAGCGCACCGAAGAGCTCGAAGAGGTGATCGCCGACCTTCGGAAGGAGGGTGCGGACACCTCCGCACTGGAGACCCAACTGACGCTCCTTCGCGGCTATCTCGGCGACCGGAAGTTCGCCAAGTCGTTCGAATACCTCGACATGCTCGAATCGTCGCTCCAGACGGAGCATAAGCAACTGAAGCGCAATCGGTTGAAAGAGCTGACCGAGCAACTGCTCGACCACCTTTCCGACGCGGAGAACTTCGGTGCCGAGGTCGCTTCATATTACGACCAGCTCACCACCGCGCGGCAACATATTCGCGATGATAGGCTCGAGGATGCGTACCGGCTCCTCACGGAGATGAAGGCCGAGGTCGTCAAGCTGCGGTTGGATTTCTTCGTCCAGAACATGTCGGTCATCGTTTCGGAGCTGGAACGCGACCTCCGTCGGCTCAAGAAACGCGGGTTGGAACGCGACGCGTTCGCGCAGCAGTTCAAGGAATTGAAGCACGCGTTCAGCGAAGGCGAGTACTCCACCGTGCTTCGGCAGTATAAGGTGCTGGAGTACGAGCTCCAAAGCGCTGCCGAGAGCTATTATCGAACGAAGACCGAGCAACTGCTGAAAACGCTCCGACCGCGTCGGAAACGGTTCCGCGGGCTCGATCCCACCGAGACTGGCGTCGACCTCGACGAGATCGACACCCTTCTTGCGCAGAGTGGCGGCTATCTCGACGATCGTGAGTACGAAAGCGCGTACGAGTGCGCGGTTCGTGCCAATGAGCTCATGGACACGGTGGCGGAATCGTTCTCGCGCGAGAAGAAGGAGACGAAAGAGATCCTCCAGTTCGCCAAGAATGCGTTGAAGAAGATGCCCGAGGAGCGGCTGGATCTCACCCGTGCGAAGCGGCTATTCAAAAAGGCGCGGCGCGCGGCGCAGCAGCACCGGTACCAGACCGCGATCACGCTTGCGCGCCGCAGTGTGGCGGAGATCAAGGACGCCGGACGCCACATCAAGATCATCAACGGTCTCAACTCGCTGCGGGCGTTCATGATAAAGATGAAGGATAAGGGCATCGACGTCAGCGATGCGAAGCGCGAGTTCAGCAAGGCGAGGGAGTACCTCCTCAAGCGCGACTACGAACCGATATTCGAGATATTGAAACGAACGAAAGCGCTCGTGTTGAAGAAACAGAACGAAGCCAACCGTATCCGCGAAGCGAACGCACAACGGCTCGAGAAACTCGACGCCACGGTGGCGACGGCGAGGGCGCTGGGCGCCCAGACGCGGCGGCTCGATGAGCGGGTCAAGAAATTGATGCTGCATCACAAAACGAACCCGTACCGCGATCTACGCCCCTATATCGACCGTTATTATGCCGAGGCGGTGGAACTGCTCGACCAGCGGAGGGCGATACGGGTGCTGAAGGAGGCGCGCCAGGCGATCGACGAACTCGAGGCGAAGGGGTACGATGTCCGCCCCTCGGCGCAGCTCCTCCACCAGGCGCGAAAACCGCTCTACGATCAGGATTACGACACCGCCGTGGAATATGCTCGGCGTTCCACGCGTGCGAGTGAAGCGATCGAGGGAGCCATCGCGTTGGAAGAGCGGCTACGGAGCGAACTGCTCGTGGAGTACCTCGACGCTGCGCCGCTGGACAGGCTCGAGGCGCTCGAGGAGGCGCTGGACGATGCGGCATCGACTTTCGCCACCGATCCCGAGGCTTCGTTGGAGCGCCTTGAGGAAGCGTCGGAGCGGGTATCGAGCGCGTCGCAGCAAACGGATTAGAAATATAGGGCAGGGTAAGCGGCCGGGGACTGGAGACCGGGGGCTGGAGAGTGGGGCATGGCGGCTGGCGGCGTGGCGCCGTTGGTTATCATATACTTTATCTATCTGAAACAAACTCCTTCATACTCCTTCACACGGCTGGCGGCAAGGTTTTTCCATGATATTTGGATAGTATCGACCGAATAGGACCCTTGGAAGGAGGAACGAGCGGAACCGAAAGTCTAGGTGGACGGGATCGACTATGGCACGAAAACGATCGAAGAAGGCGCAGCGCCGTCGCGCGTTCAAACGCTGCGATTACTGCGGCGCCAGCGTCAAACGTGAGAACTGGCTGAAGCATCTCCGACGCAACCATCTTGCAGAGCTCACCCCGGAGGATAAGATCTATATCTATTCCCAGCGCAATATCCAGCCCTTGGTCGACCACACGCTCGAGCAATTGTATGAGCGTGACGAGTCGGAGCTGAACGATTTCGAGCGCTCGGTTGTGGCGATACGGTCGAAGGGCACAGAGGACCAGTTGGCGCTGATCGAGTGGTATTTTCGCGCAAAAGAGCGGCTCAATAAGATGGAATACAACCCCGACGGGCTGATCGAGGACAACGCGCATTATAAACTCGCCGATCTATTGATCGCGACCGTGGAATCGGTGGGGTTCGAAAAGCTCACCGGGAAGCACGATACCGTGCTCCGGAGTGTACTGGAACGGTTCGTCGAAGCGCAACTTCGCCAGGGCGATGTCCAGACCGGGATGGATACCGAAGAGTTCTACCGCTTTATGGAGGAGCGTGTGATCCTCACGCGGTTGCAGCAGCTGATCGACGCCTCGACCACCGTGGAGCTGTGTGACGCAGTGGATCGTTTCCTCGCCGGCGCGCTCGTGTACCCGGATGGTGAGGCGGCGGAATATATCAAGACCTTACATGCAAATCCCCGCCATTTCGCCGCGCGGTACAACCTCGTGGGTATATTGATCGAGATGGGGCGTGTGGAGGATGCGGAGGTGCAGTTGCGCGAATTGATCAAACTTCGGCCCGCCGCGCTGGGTCCGTCGCTGAAGCTCGCCGCGCTCCTCCTCGACCGGGGCGCGGCGGATGCGGCGGTGACGGTATGCGAAGAGGCGTTGGCGGCGCTGGAAGCGGACCGAACGGAAGCCGCAGAGGAGGCGGAAACGGGGCCGGATGGCGAGGGCGCGCGGTCGGAAACGGTCCGGGAGCAACGCGCCGCGCTCGAACAACAGCTCGAAACGGCGCGCGCTGCGGTGGCGGAGAACGAGGCCGCTTCGCGAGAGGCGGTCGATACCGATACAGATACAACTACAGCTACAGCTACAACTACAGCTACAACTACAGATACCGATACAGATACAGCGACAGCT
>CAZSUE010000171.1:0-8456 GCA_964609045.1 uncultured archaeon
CCGCTCACCGCTCCCCGCACCCCGCTCCCCGCTAACCGCACACCGCTCCCCGCACACCGCCCACCGCACACCGCTCCCCGCTCACCGCTCTTCTTCATACCAATTCAATTATTCCGATACAGCACGTTCCGCGCACCGTAGCCCACTTCACGCCCATCTGGGCGGCTGAAGTTACCAGTGCCGCCGGGAACGGTCATGCCGCCGCCGTTGGCCGCGGCGAGGTCGAGGTCGCCGTCGCCGTCCACATCCGCCGTTGCGAGTTCGGTGGTGACGATGTGATCCGACGACACCCAGATCGGGTTCTCGATCAATAGACCTTGGTAGTTGTAATAGACCGTGTTCCGGCCGCTGTTCCCGCAGACGAGGTCCGACGCACCGTCGCCGTCGAGGTCGGCGAACGATATACTATTGGTATAATCCGTCCCGGAGGTGGTCCAGGCGTAAGTAGCACCCAGCGTGCCGTTATGGTTGGGATAGTACCCGCTGGGGCCGCGGCGGTTACCGGCGGCGAGCTCGACCCATCCATCGCCGTCGACATCGCCGAACGCCACCGACTGGGTATATTGCGTATCTTGCGAGAACCATCCGGGCATGCGCTGCAGCTCGGTGCCGGTGTTGAAATAGACCGTGTTCTGCTCGCCGTCGTTGCCTGCGGCGACATCGAGGTCGCCGTCGCCATCGACATCCGCACACGCCAACGAGGTTGTGTCGCCGCTGAAGAACGACGACCAATCCGGGTCCAGCGCGAATGTCCCTGCGGTATTGTAATAGACATGGTTGGGGCCGTCGTTCCCGACGACGATATCGTCTGCGCCGTCACCGTT
The DNA here is from genome assembly GCA_964609045.1 of uncultured archaeon. Lineage (GTDB taxonomy): Archaea > Thermoplasmatota > Penumbrarchaeia > CAZSUE01 > CAZSUE01 > CAZSUE01. Next base: position 825 of record CAZSUE010000171.1, read on the forward strand.
GATATCGGCACAGAGGATGCTGGTGGTGCGATCGGTAATGTTCGACTCCCAAGCCGGGATCGGGTCAAGTGCGCCGCCGTTGTTCCGATAGGCCACATTCTTCGCGCCGTTGCGGCCGGAGTTGCCCGCGACGAGGTCGAGATCGCCGTCGCCGTCGATATCGCACCATGCGAGCGCGGTGGTGAACGCGCTATCGTTCGAGCGCCAGGTCGCGGGGGTGAGGAAGGTGCCGCCGAGGTTGGTATAGAGCGCGTTGCGGTCGCTGTTCCCAATGGCGAGGTCGGGGTCACCGTCGCCGTCCACATCGCCCCATGCCACTGCGTTCGACTCGTTGACCGCCGCCGACTGCCACCGGATCTCGAGATCGATCTCGAAGACGAGCGGCCCCTCGAGACCGCCGATGGGGCCGGGGTGAGCCACCGCGACGCGCCCGGCGGCGTCCATCGCGCTGAACCGATAGCGTGCATTACCGGTAACGGGTAACTGCGTTTCATAGGAATAGACGCGCCCGTCGGGGTAGTAGGTATCGGCGGGGTCCACCGCGGTCATGGCAAAGGCGCCCTCGGCGATGCCGTCGTCGATATCGTTATGATCGCCGTCGCCGTTGAGATCGATCCAGACCTGTGGCGACCCCGCTGCGGGCGCGACATTGTAGAGGTTCGTATAGGAGATACGATATTCGAATATCTGCGTCGGATCGCCCACATCGGGACTCACTCCGTCCGTTCTGTACCCGCTGGTCGCCACCCACGAGACTGTGGGAAGTGTACCATCAGGAATGATTTGGATGTTGATGTTCGAGACGCGCACTCTTCCGGGCGTGAGCGAGGAGATGACGATGGGCACCTCGACGACTGCGGCGTCGACGTCAATGTCGACATCGGCCTCGGCATCGAAGGCGCTCTTGAAGCTGTCTCCGGTGGAGAACGCCGGCCGATGCGCGTCGCGTTCGTGCAGTCGCATATACTGCTGCAGCGCATCGCTAAAATCGGGCACCGTCTCCGGATGCTTGAACGGGAGATATCGGAAATCATGGTCGTGCGCACCGTCGCTCAGCTCGTACGATCCCACGCGGAGCGCTGCGCGACTGGGTATGGGCGATCGCACCGGCGCGCCGACGACCGTGTAATGGTACCCGTCGCGCATCCCGCCAACGGCGCCGGTTAATAGGTACCGCGCATTTGGCGTCTTGAGATAGCGCGTCTCGTTCTCGGCCGTGGCACTTATGACACAGCGTCCGGTTGCGGTGCCTTTCTCATAGCGGTACTCGATACGCCCGTCGCCGCCGATATCGATGCGCACATCGGACGGATAATACCGGCAGACGCTCGCCGGCGGTGTGGATGCAAGCGCGGTTCGCGTTCCGCGCTCTTCGCCCAAAGTCGGCGTCGCCGGTTGGAAGTAGCTGAGCCCGTTGAGATCGAGCGTCGCCGTGCTCGGGGTCGTAGCCGTCGGTATAGCAAGCGTTGTGCGCACGCGCCACCGGCCGCTATCGGAGCACTGGGGCAGTGCGTCGTCTGTGGTTGTGGTCGTCTCTCGTCGGAGCGTCATCGTCTTTTCCGACGACCCGTCGGCGAGGGTGGTGATTGTGGCCGGTGGGGGATTGTCGATGATGAACGCACTATCGCATTGATCGACGTCGCGGAAGCTCCCGTCGCTCACCTCGACGCGCAGAAAATAATCGGCACCGTCGGCGAGCGTGGTGGTATCCCAGAGATAGCGGCACTGGGAGAGACCGGTCGCGAGGGTGACCCAGTGCATCCCGCCGTCGTCGCTATAGGAGATATTGAACGAGAGTGGATCGCCATCGGGGTCGCTCGCCGTCCAGTAGATATATTTCTCGCCGCTGAGGATCTGACCGCTATCGGGTGAGAGGAGTTCGACTGCGGGGACGCCTACTGCGAACTCAGATGCGCCGATGAGCGCCGCGAGGCCGCGGTTCCAGGCATAGCCGCGGATTGAGCCATAGCCTGCGATCATATTATCGGGCACGGCGATGGAGAACGAGAAATAGCCGCGCGTAACCGTCACGCCCTCGACCGTTCGCACCTCTTGGTTGGGGTAGGTGATATCGAAGGTGGCGATACCGTCCAGCGCATCGTCGGCCGTGCCGCGGACGGTGAGCCGGGCACCGGCGCCCACTGGCGCGTTCGTCTCGATATCGAGCCCCTCGTCGGCGAACCGCAGCTTGAGTGCCGGATCGCCCATGAGATTATACAGTGAGTTCTTCCAGCTGGAATGGTGCTCGATCTTGAGCTGGAGTATCGCAGCGCCGAGGGTGCGGGTGCCCTCTTCACAGAGCTGTTCGTAGAAGATGCGGTCGATGCGCCCGAAATCGGACGCGGTGGACCAGCGCGAGGCGCCCATGAACGCGATGGCGCCCCCGTCCGGCCATTTCACGAACGCCTCCGACATAGAGTCCTCGTCGCTGCTCGCACCGGTGGCACCCCGATGATCGTACCAGCCGGTGTTGCATGCGAGCGAGAGGATGAAGGGGAGCTTCCGCGTATTGGTCAGCTGTGGGAGGTCGTCCACGCTCATCGTCTGCCACGATGTGATGCCGCCGTGACCGCAGTAGGTAACGAGGGCGCGACCGGCGTTGAAGTTGGCGAGATTGGCCTCATGTGCCGCTTGATACCCGATGATCGAGCGATAGATCTCGGTCACATTCGCACCGACAGGGTGGAGCAGCTGATCGCGGAGGTTATCGAAATCGTCGCCGAGCCAGCCCTGCTGGTGCGATTCGAGTCCGCAGGTGAGGAGCACTTCGCGCCGCCATTCGCCCGACGGCGTCGCCGATTCGTAATTGATCGTTTTCTCGGCGAGGGTGGATACTTCCTCGACGGTATTGGCCGAGAACCGCCCGATCATGATGTCGGGGAGCGGATCGATCGTACCCGCGGAATCGTTGGTCGTGCAGCTATAATACATGTCGGTGGGATGCGAGCTCGAATAGATCGGCGGGACATACTCCACATCACCGACGAGGAGGATATAGGATGGGGCGGGTTGACGCCAGTAATGATAGGCGTAGTAGACGAAATCGCGTATCGCCACGGGGTCGGTGATACCGTGATGGAACTCGTCGTAGATATCGTCGATGCGCACCGTTCTCACCGTCATTCCGTCCCGGGCGCGGTGTGCAGCCAGTGGGCGGATGGCGTCAATAAATTCGCTGCCGGTGATGATGAGGTAATCCGCATGGTTCGTCGTGGCGCGGAGTGACGACGGACGGTTCTTGGCGATCGTCGGTGTCTTCATCCCGCGTGCGGTCACTGTTTCGAACCGTTCCGGCACACCCGCCGCGGGGTGTGTGCTAAAGGAGACTTTGAACCGTAGGAACGGTCGGTAGGGGCTGCTGCGAGTGGTCGGGGTGAGGTTGGCCTCCACCGCTTCGAGCTCTGCGATCAAATGGTCGTATGCCACGGTGGTGTTCACGATGTGCTTGACGGCGGCGGGTTCGGTGGTATTGAACACGCAGATACCCACATTCTGGAACCCATGTACCGTGTAGGTGACATTCTCGGGTGCGGGAAGGAGGGTCTGGTCGAACGCGAGCCGGTCGCGGTGTGCACGAAATGCGCGCGGGTAGCGCACCTCGAAATGATCGAGGTAGATATAGTCCCAGTTGTCGCCGCCGTTGCCTGGCGCGTCGAGCTCGAGAATGTTCGTCCCCGGCTGCAGCCAGGAGCTGTTGATGGTCTGGGTGATATCGTGGATATAGTTGCCGTTCCAGATCGCGTCCTCGATGAGGTGGCCGTTGAGGTAGACGGCGCTATGATGACGATGGTCGTTCTCGTTGTACGCCTTGGCACCCTGGAGCCGCACATCGATCTGCGCGTCGCGGTCATAGCGCACACCGCGCAGCGTGAACGGCACCTTCAGCGTCTCGGTACAGGAGCGATAGACATGATCGGAGGGGTCCGCCTCGTCCGGTCGCACGGTGAGGTCGCCGATCGTCCCCTGGAGCGTGCGCCAGACAGGTGTGCCGTTGGAGCGGGGTGGGTAGCGTTCGAAATGCTCGGAAAAGAGCGTCCCCGGTTGGATACGCTGCTCCGGATCGACCCCGTCGCTCTTGGGGTCGTCCATTGCCGGGCGCACGATGGCATTACGAGCGGTCACGGTGATATCGTCGTACCCCACCACCATGGCGTAATCGGCGTTGAGCCCGATGCCGCCGTTGAGATACGGCTGGCTCGTGTCGGTGTGATCGAAGAGCGCCGTATCGTCGAGCGAGCATCGTATCCGCGCGCCGTCGAGCCGTATGGTGATCTGGTGCCACTGATCGGTCTCGATGGTGGTGGACGGCGTCGTGGCGACGCTGGCGAGGACGGTCCGTGGTGACGAGGGTGTCGCCTTGATGAGGCGGTGGGTCGTGTTGCCGCTCCCACCGAGTTCGAGGAGATAGAAGCTGTTGGCGCCGTCGACGCGGAACATGATGATGAACCCTTTCGCGCCCTCGTACCGTTTCGCGGAGAGCGTGAGGGTGTAATCGGACCATGCGGAGGAGCCCGCGGTCTTTACCACGCCGTAGCCGTTGGTCCATGGGGCGGCACTGGCCTGGACGATCTCCCAGAAATAGACATTCCGCGGGTCTTGCGTATACGCTTCGACATATTGATGGTTGTCCTCTTCGAAATGGATGCGGTCGATGAACGAGACCGGTTGATGTGAGTGGGCGTCGGGAACGACACTGCCATTTTGTGTGGCCATCCGTCGCCCGCGGTCGTCGCCCCATGTGAGCCAGTAGATATTGCGGTCCGTATTGTAATTCTGGCGATAGGTATTATCGGAGAGGTCCCACCGATCCGGTGATTCGCCGTAGAAGACGATGGCGTCGGTGGGATCGAACCGCCCGTCCGCTTCGCCGGTAACGAGGATGGCGACCTCCTCGAGCGGTGCGGGAAGGTCCGGCGCGTCCATGGTGAACGGGAGCATCTCCGCGCCGTTATTGTAGATCTTGATGGTGCGCGGGTCGATGGTTCCCGGATTGACGCCCGCGCCGAGGAGATCGGCATAGGTGAGCCGGTGCATGCCCGTGGTCTCCACAGTGAGCTTGTACATCTGCCTAGAGACCGATAGATCGGGATCGGGATCGGGCGCAATCGTCCGCGTGCGCGTCGTCTCGGTAGCGCTCCGATCGTCCAAATGCCAGTGCTGTGGGTGGGAGGGGTTGACCAATACATTGTGCAGCGCGCGCTGGGCGTCCCGCACCGCGGGCGAGGCGGCAAGTCGCGGTGTGACATCGGTGCTCTCCGCGCTATCGCTGACGATCCGGTCGGGTCGGTCCGAGGGATGGAGGTAGGAGAAGGTGATATGGAGCTCGAGATAGGTCTGGACATTGACACCGCCGTCGACGAGGTTGGCACGCACGGGAAGCAGTTCGAACTGCGCCACGCGCGTGTTGCGTATCGCGCTTTCGCCCAGTTCGCGAACGGTGGCAGCGGGGTAGCGTGCGGAGTTGCCATAGATCGTGGTGTTGGGCAGATATTGCTTTTCGGGGTGTGCGATCCCGCCGAAATCGGTCTCGTACGAGATGGCCGGTGCGGGGAGGACGGGGTTGCACTCATAGTTGCGTTCTTCCGACGCTTCGATATGCCAGTCGATATCGGCTTTGGCGGGGACGGCGACGGAGACGGTGCGCGCGGGGAGCTGCGGCGCGCCCGCGGTGGTGGTGGGGCGGTATCCGTCGAGCGCGACGGTGGCATAGGTCCGATCCGCAACGGAGCGTGTGTCGAACGCGATATCGTCCGGTGCGACGACACTGGCGACGACGATCTCGCGATCGGTCTCACGGATGAGCCAGACGCCGGTCTCGCCCAGTGTGACCTCGGCGGTGCCCGTACCGATGGAACGATCGTTGGGTCTGGCGTAACTGTTCGCTGGTTCCCGTGCGGGTGCAGCGGCCAATCCGATGGCGGTGTTGAGCGCGAGCAGTGCGATGATGGCAACGGAGAGTAGCACGCGATGGGTGGTCGTCGTACGAACCGATGAATGCATAGATCAATCCTCCAATAGTAGTGAACATAGGTCGAATATCCCGCGCAGCGGTAGAGCTACTGGCGCTCCTCCGGGCACTCGATATACTCCAGATGATCCATGGCGGGGGAGTATAAAAAGGGTAGGGTGTAACGTTACACGTCGAATGCAGCTGGGAGTGGGTAGGTCGTGGAGTGCGCATGGTCCTATTTCCAAGCTCGATCTCCATCGCTCCGACGATAATGAGAGGGAGGAGTTTTCAAGCACAACTCATATTTCGGACTGAACCGTACCCCACACTGGACCCCAAATAGGTGAACGGATATGTTCCATCTCTCCCCCTCCCGTATTGCACGCTACTTCTACCACGAATGCGAACGCTATCTCTACTGGAATAGCCTGGATAAGGCAACCAAAAAGGTGATGAGGATCCCAAAGAGGCCATATGACCATAGCCCCGTGACCAGAGCTATCCTCGAAGGGGGTTATGCCTGGGAGCGCGAGGTCATTACCAAGCACCTCGCCGAAGCCGCTTTGGTTCCAGAGGAAAGGGGTATCGACCTACACGACCGATCATTCGGGGTAGAAGAAACGCTAACGCAGCTCCGGGATGCAGAATCTGGCTCGTACATCTACCAAGGAACGCTCAAAATACCTCACTCATTCTACTCCAGGTACGGGCTCGACGAAGATGTCATACATTTCGCGTCATGCCACCCCGATCTGATTATGGTCTGCCTCGACGATAATAACGAGCGGAGAGTCCGAATCATCGATGTCAAAGCTTCGGACGCGCTAAAAACCTCCCACAAGATCCAAACGACGCTCTACGCACTCATATTGTCGCATGTCCTCATAGAAAACGATATCCACTGCGCTGTCGATCTCGACCGAGGCGGCATATGGTTAGCCGAAAGTGCCGCGCCCGAGTGGTTCGATATGTCCATGATCATACCGCATATCGAACTGTTCTTGACCGAGGAACTGCCGCGTATCGTCTCGTTGGAGCCGAAGGATGTGCTCAGTCATCTATGGTTCCGCTGTGAGTGGTGCGATTATTACGAGATCTGCCGCGAACGTGCGGAAGAAGTAGAGAGTGTGTCCTTGCTCCCTTACATGACGCCGCATGGGCGGAGGCATCTGGCGAGCGAGGAGATCGATGTCCACACTTTGGATGAGATGAGAGCGTTCCTCCAGCGCTCTGACGCGCCTTCTCTGCTCTCCGGGTGTGCGTCCCTCGATGGCAACGATGCTCGTCTGGAACTGGCGACAGAGGCTCTCATGGGTGGGGTGGTAAAACTTTTCGGCGGCTCCTCACTTGCAATGCCGATCTATGAGAATATCCGGCTGATCCTCACGGTGCAAAAGGAGCCCGTGACCGGGCAGATCTATGCCGCGGCTCTTTATGTGAGTGCTTACGCGCCCGTGTACGAAAGCGAGTATCCAGGAGAAATGCAGTTCGTGGCTTCGAGCGTGAACGACTGCGATCGCGTCCGAAGAGAATTTATCGGCGCTCTCTACGATATTTTATCAGAGGTCCATGCGTACAACGAGAAATCGAATTGGGGCTCTCAGCAATCGGTCCAGACGTATATGTTCGATTCGTACGAACTCCCACACCTTCGAGAATTATTGCACCGATCGCTCTACGAC
>CAZSUE010000172.1:0-2751 GCA_964609045.1 uncultured archaeon
TGTCGCCGGGGGTGGGGTTGATATGCCACCGTGACGGTAATTCGGTCGAGAATAGCTCGTAATCGCCCTCCACCGGTAGCGGCGGCTCGCATCCCGCGCTCACGCAGTCCACGCCTGCTGCGAACTGCACGATATCGTTGATCTCCGCACTGGCATGGTGCTCGTAGAGATGCTGCGGCAGTCCGAGCCAATCGCGGAACTTCGCGAAATAATCGTAGAGGAGGTCGCGCGCGGTATCCTCGCCCATCCCCCACAGCTCGTCGTAGCGTATCATCGGCTCTTCGAGCACCGGATCGACATACTCGTCGCCCCAGAAGACGCGGAGGAGGTCGTAGACGAACTGGTCCGCGAACGCGTAGATAGAGCGCCCCAGCGCGCGACCCACATCGAGTGAGACGGTATCGACCTCGGTGAAGAGCGCGAAGAGGTCTGCGGGGTCGAGCGTGCCGTTTGTACAATAATTCTCGATCAACGCCTCCAGCGTGCGGTCGGGGTCGTTCGAGCCGGTGGGCGCGAGCGGGAACGCTTCCACCGCGTCCTCGTCGACGGTGCGATAGGACCGACATTGCTCGAGGATGAGCGCGAGGTTCACCGCCAGTTCGACCTCTTCTTCGGTGAGGATATCCATTAGCTCGTGACCGAGCGTTGCGCTCGTCGCCGCGTCGCCGTACTCGCCCGCACCGTACCCGTTGAGCGCGCGCAGTTGCGTGATGGTCTGGAGGATATAGTGCACGACCCGATCCAGCTCGCTCAATCCGCCCTCCGCTTCGCGCTGGTAGGATTCGAACGCGCGAAAGAGGAACGGCAGCGGCGAATAGAGATTCTTGTCCACCATCTTCGACCGGACCAGCTCGCGGTCGTAGACCCGGTCCTCGATCTTATAGTTCACCCATCCGATGACACGAAAATAGACCGGTACGGTAGCGCCCCGTGCGTCGCCTTTCAAACGCGTATCTAATGATCGGCTCACCGGTGAGGGACAATGCGCCTCGCCCGCCTCGGTGGTCTCGATACTGTCGAAGACGAGGGAGCTGTTCCTCATTTCCGGCACCACCCGAAGCTGCGTGGCGAGGATCGTCACCATTGTATCGCCCACTCGACGCGGGTACTGCGCCTCGAGATACTCGTTCCATTCTTCGCGCACGCGCCCGTCGATCTCTTCCAGCGCCGGCGCATCCACACTGCTCACATTACCGATCACGCGCAGTGCGGTATGGTACGCCGCGGTCTCAACGCTCTGTGCGACATCCATCACGATGCCGTTGATATCCGCCACGGCGCGATCGCCCACCTGCTCGCTCCGACGCGAATCGAGGTCCGCCAACCGCGTCAGATTACCCAATAGAAGCATGAGCAAGACGAGCATCGTGAACGCGAACGGTATCCGTGCACGTTGGTCCGCCCTCAAAGATGGACGGGTCTTACGCCGTAACGCGCGTGGTTCCATGGGCTCTCCACTCGGCATAGATATGAAAATTCGCTGAACACTTAAATAACTGTCGTCATCTCATCTCATCTCATCTCATCTCATCTCATCTCATCTCATCTCGCCCTCTTGCCCTCTCGCGTCCTCGCTTCCTCGCTTCTTCGCTTCCCCGCGCACTACGAGTCCTTGCGTCGAGCGCGGCCAGAGCTGCCAGAGCCACCGGGAAGCTCTCTAGGGTTGCTGTTATGCGAGCGGTCGATCGATCGACAGCGACAGCTACAAATAGCTCCAGCGTCTACGCTCCGCTATCGTAATCGCAATCCGGACGGATCCACATGAGTGATCGGAACGAGCACACCGAGACGCGACCCGAAATACACTTGAATGTCGCAATGTCACTGGACGGGAAGATCGCACTGGCCACGGGCGAAGCGACCAAACTCTCCTGTGAAGCGGACTTTCGGCGCGTGTTCCAGCTGAGGAACCGTGCTGACGCGATCCTCGTGGGGATCAACACCGTCCTCAACGACGACCCAAAGCTCACTGTGAAAGAAGAATTTCTTCCCGCAGGCGAAACGGTCTCCGATCCGCTGCGCGTGGTGCTCGATTCGCAGTGCCGCACGCCAGAAGACAGCTATGTCCTCGACGGGCGCGCGCCCACTCTGATCGCCACCGCGTCGGGCCATCACCGTTCGTTACCCAACGCCGACATCGTCGAGTGCGGTGACGACAACGGCCGTGTCGATATCTACGCGCTCCTCCGCACCCTCACCGAGCGCGGGGTCGAAAAGCTGATGGTCGAGGGCGGCAGCGAGGTGCTCGCGTCATTCATCTTCGCACGGCTCTTCGATATTTTCACCGTCTATATCGCCAGCCGCATCATCGGTGGTCCCACCGCGCCCACACTCATCGGCGGGCGTGGCGCGCGCAGGGAGCGCGACCTTTTCAGATTACACCTCGAATCGGCCAAACCGCTCGGTGAGGGTGTGCTCCTCACCTATACCTATCCATCCACTGACGACGACGATTGAAGGGGTCGGTGCTGATCGTGGCGGATCATCGGGTGAACACAACGAGGACGGGCGACCGAACGTGCGAAGATCAGAAGCCGCTGGAGCAAACGCTCTTTGGCACGAGCTACCGCTTCGGCTCCATTACCGACCTCCTCGCCCGCGCGAACGAGCCGAAAGCCGGCGACGAGCTTGCTGGGGTCGCAGCAACATCGCGCCGCGAGCGCATCGCCGCCAAGATGAAGTTGAGCACGATGCGGCTCGAGACGCTGCGCACCAACCCGGCGGTACCGTACGAGGAGGATATCGTCACCC
>CAZSUE010000172.1:2761-8453 GCA_964609045.1 uncultured archaeon
ATCGACGACGCGATCAACGAGCGCGCGTACCAACATATCCGGGACTGGACCGTAGGAGAACTGCGCGAGTTCCTCCTCGAGGAGACGAAGTCACTGGAACTGCGGCGCGTCGCGCACGCCCTCACCGCGGAGATGGTCGCCGCCGTAACCAAATGTATGTCGAACCTCGACCTGATCCTCGTCAGCAAGAAATTGGCGGTTGAAGCGCGCGCGAACAATACGATCGGCATCCCCGGACGGCTCGGCGTACGGCTGCAACCGAACCACCCCTCCGACGCGGTGGACGGGATACTCGCGTCGGTGCGCGAGGGGCTGAGCTATGGCTGCGGTGATGCGGTGATCGGGATCAACCCGGTCAAGAACGATGTGGAGAGCACAGTGCGAACGCTGGAGGCCACCGCCGCGTTCATCGAAGAATACAGCATCCCCACCCAGAACTGCGTGCTCGCCCATGTCACCACCCAACTCGAGGCGCTGGAAGCGGGCGCGCCCATGGGGCTTTGTTTCCAGAGCATCGCGGGGACCGAGGCGGCGAACGACGCGTTCGGCATCGATATCGCGATGCTCGACGACGCAGACGCCAAGATGAGGCGATACGGTACCACAGTGGGCCCCAATCGGCTCTATTTCGAGACCGGCCAGGGGTCGGAGCTCTCCGCCGACGCGCATCACGGCGCCGATCAGCTCACCCTCGAGGCGCGATGCTATGGACTGGCCAAACGATATTCGCCGTTCCTCGTCAATACCGTCGTCGGGTTCATCGGACCGGAGTACCTCTACGACGCACGCCAGATCACCCGCGCCGGGCTCGAGGACCATTTCATGGGCAAGCTCATCGGCGTACCCATGGGCTGCGACGCCTGTTACACGAACCACGCCATCGCGGACCAGAACGATATCGAGAACCTCGCCGTCCTCCTCGCCACCGCCGGAGTGAACTATTTCATGGGCCTCCCGCTCGGCGACGATGTCATGCTCAACTACCAGTCCACCTCGTTCCACGACAATGCCGCGATCCGCGAACTGCTCGGGCTCCGACCCGCGCCAGAATTCGAAGCGTGGCTCGAGGATTACAAACTTATGCGCGACGGGCTCCTCACGGCGAAGGCTGGCGACCCCACCATCTTCGATTGATCCGTCCCACTTGCTCACCGGAGCCGGAAGAGCGTTTTTCCCACCCGAACATTATCGTTAGGCCGAAGCTCGCGCGGCTCGTCGGCCTCGAGCCGCTCGCCGTTCACATAGGTGCCGTTGGTCGAACCGAGATCGACGACCGCGACCCCACCGTCTCGGCCGATGATGAGCTTCGCGTGCCGGCGCGAGACATGTGGGTCCTTGCCGGTGTGGATCGCACAGCGCCTCTCGCGGCCGATGAACAGTTCGTTCCCGCTACGGTCGTCAAGAATATGTTCCCTCCCCGCTCTATCGCCTTTGACCACGACCAGTGAGGTGGAAGTGGGTTGCTTTTTGCGTCCATCTCCAACTGCTCTTCGATTCTGGGCCACGTCCATATCCCCACCGGGCCGAGCTATTGTATTGGGGCTCTCGTCGGTATCGAACCCGAGCGTCGTCTGGCCGATCCGGATGCGGTCGCCGGCGCGGAGCTCTTTCTCACGGATCTTGACACCGTTCACATAGGTCCCAAAGCGGCTAATCATATCCACGAGGGTATAGGCTTCGCCTGTGCGTTTGATCTCCGCATGAAAACGCGAGATCTCGCGATCCGCACCTAGCACGATATCGTTGCCACGGTCGCGCCCGAGCTTTGTGACGCGCTTATTGAGTCGGTATTCCGCGCCCGTCCCGTCGCCGTCCAGGATGAAGAGGCTCTGGCTACGCTCGGCGGCCAGCGCGGCACATTCGGTGCACCAGCCACTCTCGATATCGAGATAGCGATGCCAGACGATGCGGCCGCATTGCTCGCAACGGAATGTTTCCTTGACATTGATCGCCGTGCCGGAGATTGCGCAATGCACGATATTTTCGAGCTGCCGGATATGGACGCCGCCGGTGACCACGCTGTCTTTTAATTTCACGCCCACCCGACTGCCACCGCTGTCATCGTCGAGCACACCAGAGCCGATGCCACCAGTGACCACACTGTCCTCGATATTCACATTCGCTCCGTCCGTGGTGGTTTTGCTGGCAGGGCGCTGCCGACGCTCGGTTTCGTAATCGTAATCGCAATAGGGGCAGACCGTTCGCCGCTCCGGGACCTCCTTGCCACAATTCGGACACTCCATCATGCTTCATACCTCCACCGCAACCATCATTGTGAATCCGAACCGTTCGCGTCACGTATCAGTATAACGAGAGATGACATTACGACCTAATGGCATTATCGGAGCGTATGGATCGATCGATCGATCAAGGTTGACCGGGGACTTGGGCGTGGCTAAGCCGATATTTACCTTTTATCCGAAAACGTCGAATACTAGAACCTTGAGCGCCGATATGAAAGGGGTTGTCGGTCAGCCCCGAGCGGCTCGTTCTATGCCACCGCACCCGGCTCATTCCAGGCAGAGCACCTAACTAATACATTTTTTGGCAAAAATCTAAATACTCAGCCCTTTGAATGGAACGAGCCCACCCCATACCCCATACCCCATAGCTTATATTCGATATCCGACATCCAACTACCAGCCGGTAATCTAGCTCACACTACATGCCGCATCCATCGGCGCGCAGCGAGAGGACCACCGTCCCATGTTTGAACGCGACATCGTCGAGCGCAAGCCGTAGCCGACGCTTCTTCACACCCACCCGGATGAGCAGTTTCCATACGGTCCATTGTTGGAGCTGCGTCCCGATCACGAAATCGTATACCTTCCCCACACGCTTATTGTCGCTGGAATACACCTTCATCCCCATGAGGTCCTTTCCCAACACCGCGCCAAGCGAGGAATGGGGCGGTGCGGGTTCGGGTGCCGACTCGTTCTTGAAAATCACCATCCGCTCGAAGCGGTCGTATTTCTGTATCGAGAGCCCAAAGAGCTGATTGGGCTTGCGGAAGCCGCTGGACGCGACGAGGGCGTGGATCACACCGCCGGTTTGGTCGAAAACGAATTCCTTCACGATCCCAAGCGTCGTTGCCACTTCGTTCTGGAGCCATGCGCCGATCAGTTCGCTATAGAGCATTTCTCATCCTTGATTCGTACCGCGTTGTCTCATGATGCACCGCGACCCTGTATCGATCGGATGAGCCGCAGTATCCGCATACCGCTATCGAGATCGAACGATAATGAATGTTTTCCCCAACCGGCGCTCGCGGAGTACGACCGACCGACCGACCTCTATTGCTCCCGCCGTCGCTCCACTGGCCCCATATCTCCCTCCGTCCATCCTGCCTCCTGCCTCCTGCCACATGGGTCATGTCTCAGGGGTCATGGGTCATGGCTCATGTCTCATGGCTCGGGGCTTTTGTCCACTGGACGATACTTATTTGTAGCGTTGAGCATCTCCCCCACAGCATCGGCTGAGCGCTGGCTCGCTTCAATAGCGCTATGTGAGAGGGGGTGAGCCCGCTGTGGCTTGCACGAGCTGCAGCCCCTCGCTATCTGGTCGATGTATCCATCTCCCGTCCAGCTCCCTTTCCAGCTCCCGTCCAGCTCCCCTTCCAGCACTCCATTGCGCTTCATCCCGAGGCGACTGTAATGAAAACGATCGGCATCATCGGCGGGCTCAGCCCGCTCTCCACCATCTATTACTACCGTACGATGATCGATGAGTTCTACGAACGGTTCAATAGCTACGCCTATCCTGAGATCATCATCTACAGTGTGGATTTTCAATCGTTCATCGATACCAAATACCGTTCCCAGGCACAGCTGACCACGGTCGTCGATCGTCTTGCCCGCGCAGGTGCCGATTTCTTCGTCACCGCCTGCAACTCGATCCATGTCATCTACCACGAACTCGCATCCACGGTGCCCATACGCTGGCTCAGCATCGTGGACGCCGCATGCGAGGCGGTAACGAGACAAAACCTTCATACCGTGGCATTGCTGGGGACCGTGTTCACCATGCGCGCCGAATTCTACCAACGGGGGTTCCAGCGCATCGGGCGAAAGATCATTACACCAACAGCCGACGAGCAGGCTGAAGTGAACCGGATCATCTACGACGAACTGGTGGCGGACCGGCTGAGCGAGCGTGCCCGACGACGGCTCCTCGAGATCGCAGAAACGATGATCCAGCGTGGTGCGGAAGGGGTCGTCCTCGCGTGCACCGAGCTACCGCTGGCCATCGCGCAGAGCGATCTTCCGGTGCCGGTGTTCGATACCTCGGCGCTCCATGCAACATACGCTCTCGACTATGCGCTCGAAGATAGAGAATAAACACGCCACAATATCTCTATTGCAACTGCGAATTCGCGCTTATCCGCCGTTGCGTCGGCGCCGATCGTTTCCATCGATCGTTTCGAGCCAGCCCTCGCGTATCGTCTCGATCCGGTCCGAACGCGTGTAAGGCTTGATATCGAGAACCGGCGTGCCGTCGATCATGTCCGCGCCCGTTACCATCAGCCGGTTTTCTTCCCGCGTAAGTAACCGAACGATGGTCTGGCCGATGGGCGTGGGGCGGTGCGGCGAGCGCGTTGCGAACACACCTCGCGGTTGGTCGTCCATGGGCGGATGCGCCTCCAGGTGGCGATAGGTCGAACGATGGAACACGAAAAGGATATACAGATGCGAAAAACCGTCGATATCGGCGAGCCCCGCTAGATATTTGTCATCGATCTCGATGATCACCTCTCGGTCCCGTATCTCCTCGCGGCTAAGTGGTCCGAGGTCCGTACCACTCTCCGCCGCGCGAACCACACCGATGGGACGAAAACAATATTCGTCTAACCCGTCGCCCGCTTTGCGCCGAAGGGCGGCTACGCCGTTCATACTATCACATCATACATGGCTCGGTACCTACCACACCCAACACCCGCCTCCATAATTATCATTTGTGATGTGCGATATGCGATGTGCGGTGGGATTCGACGTTGCAAGAAGCGGGCCGAAGACCAGAGAGCTGAGAGCTGAGAGCTGAGAGCTGAGAGACGAGAGACGCCCCAAACGCTTATTATTCCGTAGCCGTTACCGACTTATTGTCAGATCGACACAAACTCCGATACGAAAAGCAACTGCTCGGAGGCGGTTCATCGCAATGAGGAACGTGGCAGAAAAGAACGAACGAAAACGACCACGCCCAAAGCAACAGCCATCACCGGCCCCACCACGCGAACGCGATGCGTACCCTCGTGTGGCGGTGGATGTGGTGGTCTTTACCGTCACGGACGATCGGCTCAAGGTCATGCTCATTCAGCGCGCGGACGAGCCATTCGCCCATCGATGGTGCCTCCCCGGCGGCGGGATTGGCACTGACGAGAGTCTCGAGCGCGCTGCAGGGCGCATCTTGGAGGATAAGACCGGTATCACACCCCATGAGGCCTATCTCGAACAGCTCTATACCTGGGGCGCACCGGACCGCGACCCGCGCGGACGCGTCATTTCGGTCTCCTACTTCGCGCTCGTCGACGCGACTAAGATCAAATTACGCCCCTCCTCCAACGCGCGGTGGCACTCCATCGTCGAACTGCCCGAACTCGGGTTCGACCACCACCGCATCATCCGCTACGCGCACAAGCGGCTCCGCTACAAGCTCGAGTACACCGCTGTCGGATTCGAACTGCTGCCGGAGAAAT
>CAZSUE010000173.1:0-3354 GCA_964609045.1 uncultured archaeon
ATGGATGGATGGATGGATGGATGGATGGATGGGTGGATGGATGGGTGGATGGATGGATGGGTGGATGGATGAATGGAGGTAGCATTCGTTGGTTGGTTTGGATGGGGTTCGGTTCGCGCCGAAAGTATAAAGAGCCGCGGCCGACTGGAATTGCGTATGGATCGCGAGACGGCGTTGGTGATCAGCGGGAGCAGCCTCCTCGGGCAATATTGCCTCGCCGGCGCGCCGACGGGCTTTCGATGCGTGGGGACCTATTACCGGCATGAATGGTCGATGCGCGGATGCGAGGCGGTCCCCCTCGATATCACCGACCGCGGTGCCGTCCAGCGTCTCTTTGCGCGCATACACCCGGCGGTAGTGTTCCTCACCGCGGCCGTCACTGCGGTGGACCGTTGCGAGCATGACCGCGCTCTTGCACACGCGGTCAATGTCGATGGCGCAGCACATGTGGCCTCGGCCGCCGCAGCGGTCGGTGCCAAATGCATCTACATCTCCACCGATTACGTTTTCGGCGCCGCATCGCACCGCGCATCGCACCGCGCGCCGTATCGCGAAGATGCGCCGCACGCACCGCTCAATTTCTATGGCCGGACCAAAGCCGAAGCGGAGCGTGTGGTATGTGAGCGCTGTGATGACGCCCTGGTCGCACGGGTCGCCGTGCTCTATGGTTGGAACCGGGTCGCGGCGGCGCATAATTTCGTGGTCTGGGTACTGAACCAGCTCCATGCGGGGCGCACGGTTCGTCTTTTCACCGATCAGACCACGACACCGTCGTCCGCCGCCGATGTGGCCGACGCGCTCTGGGGGCTGGTTGATGCAGATGAGACCGGTATCTACCATGTTGCCGGTCGCGATTGCCTCGATCGGTATGCGGCGGGGCAAACGATCGCGGCGGTGTTTGGCTACGATCCGTCGGTATTGGTGCCGATCACACAGGGCTCACTCGATCTAGACGCGCTTCGCCCATCGTACTCTTGTCTTGCGGTTGCGAAGGTCGAGGCTGTGCTCGGTCGGCGGATGTTGGGCCTTCGCGCGGGGCTCGAGCGGATGCGCGCGCGAGAGGAAAAACCGCGCTAAGCGGCCGCCATGGGCGCGTTAGCCCCGCTCCTCGCCCACCGCGCCACCGAAATGTTTATGTAGCGCACCATCGGTCTACATCACTGGTCCCATGAGTACGACAGTCCGAGGGGCGTTGCCGGATCGGCTGGTTGAGAACCAATGGCTCATCGCCGCACTTATTTTCTTTATCCTCTCGATGATCATGGGCGCGGCGGGCCGTGCGATCTTCTCGTTCTTCTGGGTCCTCTTTGCCGGGTTCGCCATCATCTGTCTCACGCAGGCGTTCCCCGACACTTGGAACTACATGCTCTGGCTCATCGGCATTTACGCAACCGCATTCTTTGGATGGTTGATGATCGGGGTCTGGTCCCAAGCACCCACATGGGGTGCGCTCTCTATCGCCATCGGCCTCTTTCTCGAGGCATGTTCGTACGGCATCAGCGCCTATCTCATTCTTCATATCAAAGAGGCCCGCGACGCATTGGCAGGGATCGAGGCCGCGTTCCGGTTCGATTCGTCGAGCGGGCGCTATGTGCCGCTGGGGATCTGGAGCCTCGTGGTGTTCCTTTTCTTCGTTACCGCGAATTTCAATGTCTGGGGTTGGTATCTCTGGGCGTCGGGCCGTGCAACTCTTGCGCTCTATTTCGGCACCGACGTCGTTCTTTTCTCATTGGCACTCTATATCCTTTGGTTCCCCCAGACGCAACTGGAATACGAGCAACCGTTGGGGCTCACCCAGCGTCGGCCGACAGCGGCTTCGGCGGTGGGCGCGGCGGGCGAGGGCGGTGTGCCAGCCAGTGCGTCGGCGCGGTTCCTCCAGCGTATGCGAGGGTTCTTCCAGCGGCTGCTCAAACCGATCCGGGCGTTGCGGCCGCGGCGTGAGGACGGCGCGCTCGGACCGACCTCTTCGGCCAGGACCGCCTCGCTCAGAGAGGACGATCTGCCCGTATGTCCGATCTGTGAGGGCGCGCTGATCATCGAATACCGCTCGTGCCCAGCGTGCGGTACGGAGCGCAAGTTCAGCTGGTGCCCGCGCTCGGAGGCATATATCGTCCGCTGTCCGCACTGCGGTGCGCTGACCGCTTACGGCGAGTCTGAATGTCGTGTCTGCAGCAAGCCCATCGGTGCGCGCGTCCCCTGCAATTGCGGGAACGCGGCGATGATCGGCGACTGGCGCCGCGGTGCGACGCCGGAGGCGGCGAAGGGTCGGCGCGCATCGCGCACCGCGGAGCCCGAGCCGGCGAGCTGAGCTATCGTTATATATCGTGCATCCCGTACCCACTCCGTTCGACGGTGTGTGATCCTCATGAATATGGATGAACTGCTGGAACTACGCGAACTCATCGACCAGTACCAGGTCCAGCGAAGCTGTGTGCGATGTGGGGCGTGCTGCCTCAATTTCCGGACCTTCTTTACCACTCTCGAATACGAGCGCATCGCGGCGAAGTACGGTGAGGAGCATTTCCAGCGCGACGAGTTCGGGTTCCCGCTCATGCACGGTGAGGAGCGTGCGCTCTTCTGCCCGTTCCTAAAGAATGCCGAGGGGGCGCGTGAGAATGTGGTGTCGTACTTCAAGTCCACGGCAAAGGAAGAGGGCGATTTTCGCGATTCATTAGAGGAGTGCAGGTGTGGCATCTACGACGAACGACCCATCGTGTGCCGCATCTATCCGACCTATCCGTTCTCGAACCGCTGCACCATCGGACTCATCTTCCAAGCCGATGTGAAGGACCTCAACCGGTACCAGTACCTCCTTTACACCTATAACCTCCAATACCGTACCGACATCATCGAACCGCAGACCATTGACTGGGAAAACTATCGCCCGGAAAAGAGCGTCGGGCTCGTCCAGATCAGCCCCACTGAGATCACGCACTGGACCAAGATCTTCGGTTATTTCCAACCGTTCTGGAGTATCTGGACCTTTGCCATCGAACTGCTCCTCGACGAGGGGCAGCAGGCGGTGCTCGAACGCTGTGACGGTGAGCATCGTGTGCCCGCGATCATCGACGCGGTGGATATCGAGCGCGATGATGTGATCGAGTTCCTCACCTCGCTGATCCTTCATCGACTGATCGAGCCGCCGGAGGAACTGAACTATCCGGAACTGAACAATCTCTTCTACCCCACCCTTTAGCGTTAGCGGCTCGCGACAGAGCGCGCTCGGATACAAAGGTGCTGGTTGGTTGGATGGATGGTTAGGATAGATGGATGGATGGATGGATGGATGGATGGATGGTTGGATAGATGGATGGATGGATGGTTGGTAGGATAGATGGATAGATGGATGGATGG
>CAZSUE010000173.1:3454-8189 GCA_964609045.1 uncultured archaeon
TGGATAGATGGATGGATGGATGGTTGGTAGGATAGATGGATAGATGGATGGATGGATGGTTGGTAGGATGGGTGGATGGGTGGATAGATGTATGGATGGTTGGTTGCTCCCGCCTCGTTTCGTTCGGACCGTATCCGTGCCCTTCCGAAATCTTTTTTGATAGACCCTCCTATTCTCGCTCTCACCGTCCCGCCCATCCATCACATTCTATTTGTTGATCACTCGAGGAGATGTTTATTTGGCCACGGTCACAGCCCATAACGAAGCGATCGATGAGATGATAGAGAAAAAGATCGAGTATTGGCAAAAGAAGCTGATCGATCTTTCCAAGCGCAACAACCTCGTCTCCTATTCGGTCCGAGCGAATATTTCGACGAAGATCGAGAAGCCGACGTTGGCGCGGGTCTTTCACGACCTCAGTAACGGTGGCGCCATCCGCTTCGCCACGGGCCGTGCGGCAAAGCTCGACGACCGTGAGTGGCTCACGGGCGGCGCGATCAAGCGCACGCGTCAGAAGTTGGAGCGGCTCTATCAAAAGGTGAAGGAGAACTACGAAGAGTTAGGGGTGGGGACATGTTTCGTCGCCATCGGGTTCCTCCGCTATCGCGACGCGGGCTCGCGATCCTTCATCAAAGCGCCGGTGATCCTTTATCCGGTCCAGATCTCACATCTGAAGGGACTCTCAAAAACCCATCATCGCTTCGAGCTGGTGCCGAACACGGACGCAGGCGGGCCGGAGCTCAATGTGGCGCTCTGTGAGAAGCTGGAGAACGAGTTCTGGCTCGAGGTGCCGCCCTATACCGGCGGCAGCCCGAAACGGTACCTCCGCCGGCTCGAGAAGCACCTCCAAGGGCTGGACGGGTTCGAGGAGTTCGAGGTGCTCGACGAGTGCTACCTCGATGTCTTCAATTATCAGCGCTATATCATGTACCGCGACCTCGGCCGCCATCGCGAGCTGATCAAGGCCAAGCGTCTCGTGCGCGCCTATGTCGGCGATACGGAAGCGCTGCAGGATAAGAGTGTGAACGCGAAAGTGGCGCGCATCGCCGGCGAGCGGTTCGACGATACCCGGAGTATGGATGTGCTCCCCGCCGATTCGTCGCAGAAGCGCGCGGTGGAGCTTGCCAAGGCGGGGGCGACCTTCGTCCTCCAGGGGCCGCCGGGGACGGGCAAGAGCCAGACGATCACGAACATCATCGCCGCATTGATCGCGATGCAGAAAAAGGTGCTCTTCGTGAGCCAGAAGATGGCCGCGCTCGAGGTGGTCAAGCACCGTCTCGACGAGCTGGGGCTTGGGAACTATTGCCTCACGCTCCATAACTATCGCGAGGACCGTACGCAGATCGTCGCCCAGCTCCTCCGCGGGCTCCAGGATTCGCCGGAGCTGCCCGACGACCTCTCACGGCGCTCGGTAGAGACGCACCTCGAGGTGCAGCGCCAGATCAATCGGTATTATCGCGAGCTCTGTACGAAGCGCGACCCCTGGCAGCTCTCGCTCTACGATGTCAAGGGCGAACTGGCGAATCGCCGCGATGTCTCCTTCGTCTACAGCCCGCTCGATGTGAGCTTGAAGCTCGACCATAAGCATTTCGAAAAGCAGCTCATCGATATCGAGCGGCTCTCCCTCCTCCTGGCAGAGGGGACATTGGGTGAGAGACCGCACCAGAATATCTATATGGGCTACTCGCTGGAGGAGAATACCACGCTGGCGCAACAGCGGTTCCGTCAGGCGCTTAAGCGGCTCGTCGCGCGCTGGAGCGAGTTCGTGACATTCATCGACGAACTGGAGCGCGAGACGGGCGTGGCGCTCACGCGCTTTGGCGAGGTGCGGAAGCTCACCAATTTCCTCCGGCAATGGACCGCACTTTCGGGCACGCCCGGCTACCTCGTCTCGCCGACGATCGGGCATTATCTGCACCTCCTCGAGCGGCTCGAGGCGATGCTCGCCGAGCGCGAAACCATCGAGCGCGAGGTCGCGCGCCTCGCGAACCCGGGCTTCATCCGGCTCGAGCCCGAGGAGGTCTCCGAACTGGATGCATCGCTCTCCAAGAGCCTGGGGCGGATGCTGGTGGGGAGCTATAAAGCGCATCGCAAGCGATTGGAGCGGTACGAAAAGAAGAAGCTCTCACGCAAGGAGTGGCAGGCGCTGTTCGAGCAAAAAGCGCGCTACGACGAGCTGGACGAGGAGATCGGGGCGCTGATCGAGGGCGACGGCGCGTTCTTCGGTCACCTCAAGCGGTACGGCGATCATCGGGACCGCAGCTACCTCGCCGGGCTGGTCGCCCATGCGCGGAAGGTCGACGCGCTCTATACCGAGGCGAAACAGCGCTATGGGCCCAACGGTCAACGGCTTCTCGATCATTTCCAGCGCCTCTCGGTCGCCGATGAAGGCAACAGCGATACGAGCTCTGCCGCCGCCGGGCAACTGGGTCGCGCGTCGATCGTCGTCGCGGTAGAGCGGGCCGTGGATACGATCAACCAGTTCTTCGATACACCGCTCATCGACCGTGGAGTGACCATCACCGACGTGGATACGAAATTGCAGATGCTGCGTCGGGAATACGCCGGGCTGACCGAGCTGATGCGGTTTAAAGAGCTCTACGAGGGCTTTGCGAAAGATACGCAGCGGTTCATCGATACCTACCTCGACCAAGCGGGGACCACGGCGCCGTTCACCGATGTCTATCTCAAGTCGTATTATCTCCAGGTGCTCGAAAAGATGCAGAAGAAGGTCACGCTCGCACCGCCGAAGGACCTCATCGAGACGTTCAATAGTGGTGACGAGGAGGCGATGGAGCTCTGGCGTTACAAGATCATCGATGCGATCGAGCACCAGAAACCGGCCATCGATTACCAGACCAGCACGCCGCGCGAGGTATCGATCCTCAAGCGCGAATCGGAGAAGAAGTCGCATCTGAAACCGATCCGCGAGCTGATCAGGAGCATCCCCACACTCATCTTCTCGCTGAAGCCATGTTTCATGATGAGCCCACTTACCGTCTGTCAGTACATCGACCCGGAACAGACGACCTTCGACCTCGTCATCTTCGACGAGGCGTCGCAGATCATGCCGGAGGACGCGGTATCCTCGCTCTTTCGCGCAAACCAAGCGATCATCATCGGCGATACGAAACAGTTGCCGCCGACCTCGTTCTTCATGGGCCAGTACGACGACGACGAGGAGGCCGAGGAGATCATGGACCTCGACAGCTTCCTGAGCGAGGCGAGCACGAAGTTCATGTCGTCCACGCTCAATTGGCACTATCGGAGCCGCAACGAGGAGCTGATCGCGTTCTCGAACCGGTTCTTCTACGATAACCGGCTGGTGACCTTTCCGAACGCAGACCGGTCGGCGGAATCTGGATCGGGATCGGGGCTCGAGTTCGTGCATGTCAGCGACGGCGTCTACGAGCGTGGGGGCGGGTCGAAGAACCCGGTGGAGGCGCGCGTGATCGTCGAAAGGTATCGAGCGGTGCAGCGGTCCGAGCCGGACCGCTCAGTGGGCATCATCGCGTTCTCCATCAAGCAAGAGGAGGCGATCCGCACAGAATTGAAGAAGGCGGGGTTCTCCCTCGAGGAGGGGCTCCCTATCGGCGTGGACCGCGACGAGGAGCCGCTCTTCGTCAAGAACCTGGAGACGGTGCAGGGAGACGAGCGCGATATCATCCTGATCAGCGTGGGGTACGGACCGGGGCCGAACGGGACGCTGAGCTATAACTTCGGCCCGCTGAACAAGAGCGGTGGGTACCGTCGGCTCAATGTGGCGGTGACGCGGTCGCGGTACAAGACGATCGTGTTCTCGTCGTTCGAGCCGGAGGCGCTGGAGGACAACCGGATCAACGCGGACGGGTTGCGCTACCTCAAATATTATCTCCTCCATGCACGCGACAACCGGTTCGGTACCACCGGCGACCGCGATATGGACACTGCGCGGTTCAGATCTCCCATGGTGGAATCGCTCGCCACCAGGCTGGACGCCGAAGGCTTTGCGGTGGATACGAAGATCGGGTGCTCGGGGTACCGGATCGATATCGGGATCTCGGACCCGCAACAGCCGGGGCGCTACCTCCTCGGGATCGAGTGCGATGGTGAGAACTATCGCTACACGCGCTATACGCGCGATCGCGACAAGGTGCGGCCAGGGATGCTGCAGTCGCTGGGGTGGGAGGTCTATCGGGTCTGGTCGGACGAGTGGCTGGATCATCCCGACCTCGTCGTCGACGAGGTCCGATCGCGGGTGAAGGCGGTACTGAAAGGAGGGGGGGAAGTGAAGAGTGAAGGGCGAAGGGTGAAGAGTGGGAAAAAGAAGGAGAAAGAGGGGACGGGGCGGGCGGCGCCGGAGAAATTTACCTACAACGGGAAGGAGTACACGCGCAAGCAGATCGAGAACTACGGCTGGGAGATCATCGGCGGTGTCGTCTATAAACCGGATCGGAGGAGGGGGGAAGTGAAGGGTGAAGAGCGAAGGGTGAAGGGTGGGAAGAAGAAGAAGGAGAAAGAGGGGACGCGGCAAGCGGCGCCGGAGAAGTTCACCTACGATGGGAAGGAATATACGCGGCGGCAGATCGAAAGCTATGGCTGGGAGATCATCGACGGGGTGGTCCATCGGCCGGACCCGAAGCAGAAAAAGAAGCGGGAACAGGTGAAGGGCGGGAAAAAGAAGAAGAAGAAGGAGAAAGGGGGGACGCGGCAAGCGGCGCCGGAGAAGTTCACCTACGATGGGAAGGAATATACG
>CAZSUE010000173.1:8289-8447 GCA_964609045.1 uncultured archaeon
GGGTGGTCCATCGGCCGGACCCGAAGCAGAAAAAGAAGCGGGAACAGGTGAAGGGTGAAGAGCGAAGGGTGAAGGGCGGGAAAAAGAAGAAGAAGGAGAAAGAGGGGACGCGGCAAGCGGCGCCGGAGAAGTTCACCTACGATGGGAAGGAATATACG
>CAZSUE010000174.1:0-725 GCA_964609045.1 uncultured archaeon
CCCGTTCCCCCGTTCCCACACTTCACACTTTACACTTCACTCTTCACTTCCTCCCCAACTTTCTTATCCACCGTCGACGCATATAGCACCGACGATGATGTCCGAGGTTGAACAAGTCACCGCGCGGCTCTATGCACAACCGCATGCCATGGAGCCTACGCTCTCCCAGGCTGCGTTGCGGGCGGGTTGTTATCGCGAGACCGGCCGGTTCGAAAAGAAGCTGCTCTTTACCGATATCGGCGCCGCGCTCTGGGCCATCCTCTCCAACACCGACACCGACGACGCGGCCACCATCGAGCCGCTTTCGCTCGGCGACGAGATGATCAATTGGGACATCCGCATCAGCACCGCCGACCTCGATATCGTCCTCCGGTGTATGCGCTTGGAACGCGCCTTCTGGCGCGTCCCGCGCGACGCGCTCCTCGTCATCGACCTCGACGGGGCGCGCCACGCCATCACCACCAACCTCACCGCGCTTTGCCAGCGGCTTGGCTACGCGCCCTGGGAGTTCAATAACTGGCCGCTCTTCGAACGCACCACCGGCTGCGGGCGCTACGATGCGCCGGACGCATGGTACGATTTCGTCGACGAATACGCGTACCGCAGGCCAGGGACGCCTTCGGGAACCACCGCATCGGCCCAACCTTAGCGCCTCATTATTCCTCATCACCGCACCCTGCACCCTGCTCCCCGCAAACCTTTATGTAGCTTTTGCTATTATCTCT
>CAZSUE010000174.1:735-3345 GCA_964609045.1 uncultured archaeon
CTCTTCGAAAATTGTACGAACGCGCTCGAACCGTTTTATTAAACGATAGATCGGAGGTGCGCGGCTGAGTACGATCCATAAGGGTGAGGCGATGACAGAACGCTTACAGGGTGTGTCGGTCCCGACGCTCGATACGGAGCAATTGTTCGAGCTGGCCCGCACCGCGATGAAGAACGACGAATACGACGACGCGCTCGAATATTTCGATCGCATTCTTGAATCGGACAGTAACGACCTCGACGCGTGGCTCGAGAAGGGAACGCTCCTCAAACATATGGGCCAGGACGCCAACGCGCTCAACTGCTTCGAGCAGGCGCTCAATCTCAACCCGCGCCATTACCGCGCCACGGTGGAGAAAGGGCTGCTCTACGAGCGCCGCGGCGATCGGAGCGAGGCGCTGAAATGCTTCAACCGCGCCACGCGCATCGACGCCACCGTCCACGATGGATGGTTCCACCGCGGGAGGCTCAATGTCGCAACGGGCGACCTCAAAAGTGCGCTGGAGATGTTCGACCAAGCGTTGCGCATCGACGACTCGCATCTCGATACATGGGTCGCCAAGGCGCAGATCCACGATCGACAAGCGGAATACCACGCGGCGCTCGAAGCGTATGACGCGGCGCTCGAGCGCGAGGAGACCTACCCGCTCCTCGTCGCGCACGCCGAGCTCCTCACACGGCTCATGCACACCGAACCCGCCCATAGCAGCCTCGATAGCGCCATGGAGCTCGAGCCCGACGAGGCGGCACCGTATCTCTTCAAGTCCGTCCTCTTCGGGTTGAGCGGCACCCTTGACCGCGCAATGGAGGCGGCGGAGACGGGGCTCGAAAAGTGCGGCACCGACGCCACCGCCAAGGCGCTTGCGGCCAAGTTCTGGTTCCAGCTCGCCACCCTCTACGATACCCAACAGCTTTCGCTGCAGGCATACCACTGTCTTTCGCAATCGCTCCAGAACGATCCCAACAACCAACGCACCAACCACTACCGCGCTATTTTGAACGCAGAATATATCGCGGATCCCAATATCGACTTCATCATCTCGCAACTGCGGGTGCTCAAAGAACAGCGATCCAAGAAACTCAAGCCCGCTCTCCGCGCGCTGGTCGCCATGGGCGAGAACCAGACGCTGGCACCGATCATCTGTGTCCTCTACCACCCTCGCGCCGTGTTCCATGCAGCGATGCAGGAAGTACGACCCACGGAGGAGAACCGGAACCGAACCGAAAGCGCAAAAGCGCAGACCATGACCATGGCGGCGGAGCTGGAAGCGGCGTTCGGTCAACCGAGCCTCCTCCTTTTTGTGCAAGTGCTGGATATGCGGTTCGACCCGCGGACCCTCCCCGACGATATACATGGGACGCTGCAGTCGCTCATTGACGAGCCGTTGGACGGTGAGAGTGAGGGTGAGGAGGATGAGGATGAGAATGAGGATGAGGATGGAAAGGATGCGAAACTGGAGGCGCGTCGACGCGCGCTCCTCACCGAGCTCGACGACCATATCGGCCGAAGGACCTACGAGACGAAACAACTCCTCTACCAGCTCGTCGAACTGCTCAAACCACAACCCGATATCCGTTATTTCAAGCTCTACCTCCAGCTCTTCGTCTACACCAACGGCAACATCGCCGAGCTCCTCGAGTACCGACAGCAGCCGTACGCGCTCGATATCGTCGAGGAGCCAAACTATGTCAGGCGGCGCGTCTTTCCACGCTTCCCCCTCTCAGATCACACATTTTCGCAACAGGTCGAGAACGCCTTCGAGGTCTCGCTCGAGTCGCTCCTCGAGCAGACCATCGCAGGACTCGAAGAGAAGGAACGACCGCGATCCCTCGCGTTTGAACCACAAAGCGACCACTGGATCTACCGCACCGGAGGTGAGGCATGATGGACCGCGATACGACCGCCGGCAACGAAACGAACTGGACCGCCCTTTCCAGCCTGCCCATTAAGAAAATGATACTATACCAGCACGGTATCGGCTTTCTCGAACGCCGCGCCGTGTTCAGCTCCGCAGAACCGCTCCAGCTCCTCTTCGACGCAAACGAGATGAACGATATCCTCAAATCGCTCTGCATATTCGACGCAGGCCAGGGCAAGGTCACTGGTGTATCGTTCGAGACCGCGGAGGACCCCGCCACGCTCCTTGAACAACAGGCCATGCGCATCCCGCCGGACGACGCGGTGCACGGGCTCTTTTTAGCAATACGCGGGTACGATATCAGAGTGCGTACCAATGCACAGGAGCAGTTCGACGGGAAAGTGCTGGGGCTCGAACGCCTAACCGAGCCGCCGAGCGTAACCGCCGAGGCCGCTGACGGTGCCACCGAAGCGAAAAAACGAAACGAAGCGTCGCCAAAGGTGCGCCTCGACGAGCTCTACCAGCTCGTCATCCTCGACGAGGACGCCGTCCTCCATCGCATCACCCTCGCAGATATCGCCGCGCTCAAGCTCACCGATCTCTTCGCGCACGCCGACCTCGAATATTATCTCGATAATGCGCGCTCGCAACGGCGCCAGGCCTCGAAATCCATGACCGTGTTCCTCGAGGGCGAGCAACACGACCTCACCCTCGGGTACCTTACCACCATGCCCGCATGGCGTATCTCGTAC
>CAZSUE010000174.1:3355-8414 GCA_964609045.1 uncultured archaeon
GGCATCGTCGAGAACCAGCTCGACGAGGACCTCGATACCATCGATCTCACGCTCATCAGCGGCATGCCGATATCGTTCGTATACGATATCTACGAGCCGTCGGAGATCAAACGCCAATATGTGAAGGAGGAACGCGCGGGGATGACCATCCCCGTGAGCTTCGAACAGGATGCGCGGTTCGATTACTCCGTGGAGGTGCCGGAGATGCCTCCCGCGCCGTCGACCAGCGGCGTGGCCACCGGTCACGCACCGCTACTGGAGACCGAGGAGAGTGAGGCGGAGGAGGAAGAGGACGCGTACGAACTTACCATGGGCAGCGAGCTGACCACCACCATCGATTCCGAACAGGTGGACCTCGGCGAGCGTTTTTCCTACCATATCGAGAACCCGATCTCCATCAGGCGCGGTCAAAGCGCCCTGGTGCCGCTCTTCGATACCGAGATCGAATGCGCCAAGGAGCATCTCTATAACCGCGACGCCACCGGCGAGCACCCGCTCGTCTGTATGCTGGTGAAGAACACGCTCGGCACCATCCTCGACCGTGGCCCCATCACCGTCTTCGATACTGGCCTCTATGCCGGCGAAGCGATCCTGCCCTTCACCACCTACGATGCGGAGAACAGGGTCGCCTACGCCACCGACCAGGCAGTCACATGCTCGGAAAAGATGAAGGAGAGTACCAGCTACCGCGATTTTCAACACGATGATCGATATCTCGTCGTCGAACATTACGAGATCGAGACCTACGATTATATCGTCGAGAACCGCAAGACCGACCCTGTCACCATCATTATCGAGCACCCCAAGAACGATCGGTACGAGATATTCGATACGCCGGACATGCTGGAGGAGACGGAGAACTTCCAGCGCTGGCGGTTCGAAGTGCCGCCCCAGACCGAGTCCATCTTCACCGTGAAACAGCGCCACCTCGTCACCACGCGCCAGACGATCTGCGACCTATCTGCGAAACAGCTCGAGACCTATTACGCAAGCGACCGGATGCACGACGAGCTCCATGCGTTCTGTCGGACGATCATCGACCTCAACGCCGAGCGGACACAGTACCAACATTGGCGGACCATGCTCGAAAAGCAGAACGGGATCCTCGAAAAAGAGGTGACGCGGATCGAGGGTGTCCGATCGCAACTGATCGACCCATCGCGGCAAAAGATACTCGAGAGTCGGCAACTCAAGCAGCGCCTGGACGGGGCGGACCTCATCGCGTATCGCGGTATGGATTACCTTACACCGCTGGAGAAAACGCTCTATGCCTCATACCAAGAAGCGCTCGTGGCGCACCACAAACGGATCGCCGCACGGGAGGATTGTATCGACTTCATCAATCGGAGAACGGCATACCTCGATGGAAAGATACGGTTGAAGTTCGAACCGAAATGGCGGTACGCACCGAGTGCGCCCGCGCCGGACCGCACCGAGCAGATCAAGAGTCTCCTCGAGGAGGATCTCGTGGAGAAACTGATCCATCCCCTCGAAACGAAGGATACGCTCGCAACACGGATGGCCGCCGCAGCAAAGGGAGGTGACTGAAATGGCGGCAACCGTCAACAAGATCGCGCTATTCAACCACGGCGTCGCGCAGATCACACGCACCGCCGCACCGCAGTTCTCGTATCCGTTCGAGCTCCTCTTCAAACGGCGCGAGATGAACGACATCCTCAAGAGCCTCACGGTGGAGGACCACGGTGACGGCTGGGTCAGCGGGCTCTCCTACGAGACCGCGGCACGGCCGGACGAATCATTGGAGGAAAAGGCGCTCCCCATACCCGCCGAGGGGTCGATCCGTGAACTGCTCGAAAAAGTGGTCGGCTGCCGCGTGGAGCTGACGCTCACCGGCGAATCGGCGCCGGTGGCACAGGCGCGCGTCTTTGGCCGTGTCATCGGTATCCAAACCGAGGATCCGGACGAGGCGCCTCCCATCCCCGCGCAGGTGGTCCTCCTGCTCGATTCCGACGAGATCCAGTTCATCGATCTCGATCTCGTCACCCGCGTCAAATTACTCGAACCCTCCGTCCAGCAGGACCTCCAGTATTTCCTCAACGCGCTCGTCTCGCAGCATCGCAAAGATATGAAACGGGTCACCATCTTTCTCGAGGGCAACACGCACGACCTCGAGATCGCGTACCTCTCCGAGATGGCGCCATGGCGCGTCACCTATCGGCTCTTCTACACCGAGAAAGAGACGGTGATCCAGTGCTGGGGCATCGTCGACAATACCCTCGACGAGGACCTCAAGACGATCGAGCTCACGCTCGTCTCCGGGCGACCCATATCGTTCATCTATGACCTCTACCTCGCCCAGCGGCTGAAACGGCAACGCATCCGCGAGGAGCGCGCCATCAGCACCGCGCCGGTGGAGCTCGAGGCGGAGCAGCGTCAGCTCGAAGCGCAAAATGCACAGCTCGAGGCCATGCGCGAGGCAAAACCGCAACTCGACCGCGAGCGCGCCACCGCCATGGCGAAAGAGATGGAGGCGGAAAAGACGATGACGCCCAGCGCGCCACCGCCACCCGCCTCGTTAGCCGCATCACTCAGCAGTCAAGGCGCCGCCGCGCCGAAGATGGCGAAGAAGAAGATGGCGCGACAGCGTTTTTCGCGAAAGATGGAACTGGATCGGAGCATGGAATTGGAAGAGGAGTGCGAGATGGAGCCATGCGAAGGGATGGGAATGGGGCTGGATCAAATGGGCGGCAGTGCCGGTCCCGGCGCCGGTATGATGGACGACCTCCTTACCGATTTCGAGTCCATGCTCGACGAACAGGGGCTGGAGCCCACGCCGGTCGAGGTCGAGCCCACCGCCATCGACGACTACACCGCCGAGGTCGGGTCCACCGAGGTGGCTGCGGAGGCCATCCAGCTCGCAGAGGTGTTCACCTACGATATCGCCACGCCGGTGACGATCAAGCGCGGCCAGTCCGCCATGGTCCCCATCGTCCAGAAACCGCTCCCGTGCACGAAGGAGGCGGTCTACAATCGGGTCAAGACCGGGAAGCACCCGCTCCTCTGCATGCGCGTCGAGAACGATATTGGCATCGTGTTCGAACGCGGCCCGATCACCGTCATCGAAGAGAACACCTATGCGGGCGAAGCGATCCTCCCCAAGCTCGAGCAGAACGACGAGTCGCGCATCGCGTATGCCATCGCCACCGGTGTCACCGTCACCGAGGAGGCGAAGGCGGAGTCGACCTTTTGCGAGATCGAGATCGAGAAGGATAGCGTCATCGAGCGCGAGAACCATGACGAGCAGTTCTCCTATATCGTCGCCAACGACACCCTCGATACGCTCCCGCTCGTCATCGAGCATCCGCGGTCGGAGACGCATACGCTCCACGAGATGGCGGACCCGTTCGAGGTGACCGAGGAGTTCTATAAATGGAAGCTCACCATCGAGCCGAAACGCGAGGTCACCTTCGAGGTCACCCAGCGCGAGATCCGCGAACAGCGATACAAGATCCTCTCGCGGTCGATCACCACCTATAAGGACCTCCTGAAGGCGGAGAAGCTCTCGGAGGAGCAGTTCGCATTCATCGAGCGCGTCTTCGACGCCAAGAAGCGCGTGGATCGGTACCAGCGCTACCTCCAGACGCTCAAGAGCCAGGAGCAGACCATGCTCCGGCACCAACAGCAGCTCGACGTGCTTCTGGGCACGCTCGGCTATGCACCGGCAGACCTCCTCCTCCGGCGTGCGCTGGTGGAGAAATGCGCGTGGCACGAGGTGCGGCTCTCGAAGCTGCGCCAGACGATCGTTGCGGTGCATAAGGAGACGCGCTATCTCACCACCTGGCTGCGGTGGCTCTATCAGCCGGAGCGCTATCCCGCGTTCGAGGAGCGCGAGACCGAGCATCCGCCGCTTCTGAAAAAATTCCTCCACGAGCGCACCTGCCAATCATGGTACTCGAGCTATTCCAACGCGGTGCAGACCGGCCAGGAACGAAAAATATAATGAAGCCGCGATGGCCGCCCTCGCGCCATGTATGTACATCGCCACCGATAGCCATCGATAGGAAAGGATGCGACCATGACACCACCCTCGCGTTTTCGTCTTCGATCCCATGCGATCAAGTTCTGCCCCCAATGCGGCACGGCCACCGGCGCCGTCTCGAACGATGGCCCGATTCACCACTGCGCCAGCTGCGGCGCGGACCTGCGTGGCTATGAGCGGTACGATACGGCCGAACTCCTCGCCGAACGCGTCGCGGTGGGCTTCGACACCAACCCGCTGGATACGAATGTGATCCAGCGCTCGCATCTCTCGTTCCAGGGCGGGTTCCCGAGCGAACGGGCGGCACACGGACGCAAGCCTGGCCAAGTGGACACAACCGCCCCCGCAGGAGAGGGGGGAGGCGGCAGTGGCAATGGCAGTAGCAGTGGCAGTGGCAGTGGTGCGCGCATCGCCGACAGCGTGATCCAGCGCTCGGTGGTCACCTCCATCGGGTCGCTCTCCGTCGACCAGAGCGCGAGCTGTCCGCGCTGCGAGAACGCGGTGACCGACGCCAACCCGCTTACCCCATGTCCACAGTGCGGCTTCAAGCTCTGTGAGCGGTGCCAAAGAGAGCTCGACGCCAGTCGTCAAGCGCGCTACCGCGGGTATAAGCTCGCGTTCGAAGACGCGCTCTGCCCGCAATGCTACCGCGCCGTGCTGGGCGAACAGAAGCGCGAGATCGACGCGCGCGTCGATGCGATCCGTGCGGCCGCAGAGGATCGCCGGCAGCGGTTCGAGCGTTACTCGCCGGAAGAACGCGAGCTGCTCCGTGCCGCAACCGCCGCGATGCGTGAGGGCGACTTCCTCGACGCGCTCGAGGCGTACGAGGCGGCACTGGACGAGAACACCGAGAATCGTGAGGCGCGTGACGGGCGGCTGCTCGCGCTCGATCGGCTGGAACGGTACGACCGTGTCATCGAGCTGACCGACGCGCTCACCATCGATCCCGCGGACCGAAACGAGGCGGCCCAGTACCGCGACGCGCTGGCGCTCCGCGCCGCCGCGCTCGTCGCGCTCGAGCGCTACGACGAGGCGAAGGCCGCTTACCTCGTCCTCGCC
>CAZSUE010000175.1:0-8394 GCA_964609045.1 uncultured archaeon
CACCGCTGCGAGCTGCTCGCGGGTGGTCCCGTATTTCTCCATGTGCGCCCGAGCGATGGTGGCGTAGAGGCCGGGGAAGGTCGCACCGTTCACCGCCTCGTACGGATAGTCGCCGCCCATGGCGAAATAGCCGGTCGCTTCCATGGTCGAGAGCGTGCTCACCTTTTCCACACCGATGACGAGCGCGGCGTCGATGAACCCGCCGGCGACGCTCACATAGGCGTGCCGGAACGCGGTGCTCGAACTCGCACACGCCGACTCCGTCGTCGACGAGGGGCAATGTGGATGACCGAGCCCGGTCATGATGAGAGGGCCCACATGGGCCTGATTCTCCGACACCCAGAAGATATTGCCGATAAATGTCTCATCGATCGCCGTCACATCGATGTTCGCGATATCGATCGCATCGAGCGCCACATTGGTCGCGGCTTCGCGAGCGGTCTCCTCCATCTTCCCAAAAGGGCTCATTGCCGCCCCGAGCATACTCACACGTCGCATAGTGTTCACTTATTCCTTCATTATTGGTAGTGATTGTGCACTTCGAGTCAGTTCTTCGAGTCTGTTCGGATCAGTAAATGGCTGAGAAAACGACCATCGACCCGAACCGACCCGACCCGACCCGGTGTGCCAGTAAACGCCGACCATGCTCATATATTTTTTCCAACGCTACTACGACCCGTAGTAGGAGCCGGTCATGACGAAAATGGGCGTCCCCATCGATGCTGGGTTCCGATCATTCAACTGTTTGCCTCATGCGCGAAAGAATGCCAGAGCAACATTGAGACGCGATGGGTTATTGTGAAACTCTCTGGGGATTCCCCCGTAAAGATTTTAAATTGGAACGGCTTTAAGGAGAAATTAGTGATTCTATGGTGGTGTCCGGCCCGATTATAATTGTCACAGGTTTGATCAAAGCTTACACCGGCTACAAACGAGACTCCAGGAAGGAAGACGATCTTGCAGTCCGACGACGGTTAATGAGCGAGATCACCAAATCGAAGGAAAATATAAAGAATATTATCGAAGAAGCATACGAGATGCGCGATATGCGCGGGAGCCAGGCGGTCAAAGGCGCGTTGGACGAACTGGATGTGTTCTCCACCGAGGTCGACCTTTCGGAAACGGGTCATAAATATCCGTTCTTTTCCGCGCAGGTGTCGATCACGAAGAAAGCGCAGAAGAAACTGATCGATTTTGATTCCTCGCTTCTCACCAATATGCAGAATGTCACCATCGCATCGAACAAGATCGCGGACATGATGCTGGACGAGAAGAAACTCAACCTTCGCCGCGAGGCGAAGAAGCTCAAGAATTATATTACAAAAGCGCGAAACGCATATAGAGATCGGATCGAATTGATCAGGAGGATGAAGTAGATGTTTGTACATCGCTGGCGTGATCGACCGAACGTACTCGCACGATTGGTGCCCAAGACCGAGATACGGGGTTTCTTTAAGAAGGACACCGTGATCAACCCGGGCGAAGCCGCCGTGATCATCTCGGGCGGCAAGATCGAGGATGTCGTCACGCAGACGAAGCTCAAGAAGATGGGGGGTGGGTTCAAGAACTGGTTGGAGCGCAAGGTAGCCAAGGAGACGGATAAGGAGATGATCTTCCTCGTGACCACACCGGAAGACCTCCATCTCCCGATCAATTTCACTTCGAAGGATCATGTCGATGTGAAAGGTGTCTGCACGGTGCGGATCCAGTTCTCGCCGGAGGAGGCGACGAAACTGATCAACCTCCTCAAGCGCGACAAGGTGATCACGACCGAGGGCCTCGCCAAGAAGTTGCATCGTGAGATGGCGGCGATGGTGTTTGGCAACACGATCTCGCGCTATCCGGTCAAGGATTTCCACAGCAATATCGACATCATCAAGGATATGGAAACCACGGCGATGGTCGAGCTGCGCAAGACCTTCAATATGTACGGTATCACGCTATTGAAGCTCTTTACGAACTTCAAAAAGGGTGCATACGACCGGCTCATGGAGTACAAGAGCAAGGTCGAGATGGCGATGAAGAAGAAGGACATCGATCTCTACGCCCATCTCGAAGACCTCCGGCGCGCGCATGAATTCCACACGAAGAAGATCGAGGACAAATGGGACCTCCGCCGCGGCGAGGTACGTGGGAAGGAAAGTATCAGTACCACACATTTGGATGCAAAGATCGAGCGCGACAAGATGGCGCACGACCATAAACTGGGCAAGGCAAAGGACAAGACCGATTTCAAGCTCGACTCGAAGAAACGCGCGCAGATGGACCAGCTCGATGTGAGAGACCGCAAGCGCCAGGACGAGATCAAGGGGGACGAGCAGGAGCTCGCCATGGCGATGAAAGCGAAAGAGCAGCTCAACGCGATGAAGATGGCGCGCACGCAGCAGGATCTCGATTTCAAGATGCAGCAGATGGAGAGCCAGTCCGGTATGACCGAGCGCATCATGAGCCAGGCGGTCGGGGCAGGTGCGGCGGATTCCAACGCGCTCCAGGAGATGCTGCGCCAGCAGACCATGGCCAAGGCGCTGGATCGCGACGGCGACAAGGTCAAGTCGCTCTCCGAGGCGGAGAAGGCGCGCTTCGACAAGCAGGCGTATATGGAGGCTGAAGACCGCGAACGGGAGCACACCACGGATCGCATGAAGCTCGACGCGCAGATGATGGACGCCGCGAAGCAGAATGTGCCCAAGACCCTGATCCAGGGCGGAGGCGGCGAGAATGTCAAGACCCAGTACCGCATGAACGAGCAGGTCGGCGGCGAGGAGAAAACGGCGGCGGGGAAGTGCCCGAAGTGCGGCATGGATGTCCAATCCGGCTGGAAGCTCTGTCCGGGCTGCGGCGCTGAACTGAAGAGCGCAGGCAAGAGCTGTCCGAGCTGCGGCAACGAGGTCCAGGCGGGCTGGAAGATGTGCCCGAATTGCGGCACGAAGCTCGGCGGCAAACCGACTTGCCCGAGTTGCGGCAACGATGTCCAGGCGGGCTGGAAGATGTGTCCGAACTGTGGCACGAAGCTCTAGCTCTAAAGTGACTGCTGCCCTACGGGCGCGCTGGGCTCGGAAGGCACCATTAACCATATACCGTACGCATATCTCCATCCAATACGATGGAGAGCTGTACGAGACCATTACAATACTTAATTCCCGACCTCAGGCCGGTGGGACAGACCCGGCGGTCGAGGTGTCCAAGACAATATCGGGATCGGGCCGGATGTGTCTGGCGACCGATACCGATCAATTGTTTTTATTCGAATGAAAACCACATTACAAATGCAAATGCAGGGTGAAGTGGCATGGCCAAATCGATCATCGACGAAGTAGTGGACGACCAGGACGATTCTCACGACGCAGGTCGTAAAGGACGCGACGATGCGAAACGACGCAAGGTGGAGGCGAAGCGCAACCGGAAGCTGGGGAAGAAACGCGCCAAAGAACGCAAGAAGGAGAAAAAGAAGCGTCGCAAGCACGAGCTGAAGATGGCCAAGAAGTTAGGGAAACGCAAAGGAAAAGCGAAGCACAAAGGGAAGGCGAAACCGAAAGGAAAAAGACGCCCCGGTCAAAAAAAAAAAGAGGTAAAAAGAGGTAAACAGCGACCGCATTACCCCGCGCCGGGAGAAGACCGTGGCCTCGATGTGGCGGCCACGGCGTTCATCAGCAATATCTATACCAAGCTCGAGAAGCATCGACCGGGCTACTCACCCTTGGGTATGGTGCTCGAGGACAAGAAATGGTCGACCGAGTTGCAGAAGGACGGTTTTGGGACCACCGGAACCGTGGATGCCGGGTTCTTCAAGCAACCGCTCGTCGTCGATGCGGAATATATCTCCGCCGAGCGGCTCCACGAGGGCGGTCTCCTCATGGACCATGCCAACGCGGCGCGGAGCAAGAAGCAGTACCTCGCCAAATGCTTCATCGTCGCGACGATCGACAAGGAGCTGATCCCGGGTCTGAAAGCGTTCCGTCATCCCAATTTCTCACCCTATTTCTACGACCTCAAACGTAAAAAGCTCCTCTATAACCGCAAAGATAAGAAGACCGCGGTGTTTGCCGAGTGGTTCAAAGATGAGGGACGCCCGAAGACGGTGGAGGAACTGATCCACGAGGTCGAGGACAAGAACGGCATGTTCACCAAGGCCGCGGTGGGTCAGAAGCTGAACCTGGAGACGGAAGCGCTGGACGAACTCTTCGACATCCTCATCGATCAGCAGCTCATCGTCGACGTCGACAAAAAGAATTATACCTTCGTGTAAAAATGTGTGAACGACGACGCATAAAGCCTGCACCGCTTCTATCAATGTGCTAAGTGGTAGCAACGACCAATACAGATATAATACAGATATAATACAGACATAAGTATCAATAACATAAATAACGATAAATGCGCGAGGGCGATCCAATGGGAATATTCGACTGGGGCAAAGAGAAGAAGCCAACGATCACGAAGGCGGAATTGAAAACGAAACTGATGATGAGCTCGCGCAAATTGGAAAAACGTGAAAAGCTCCTCCGTTCCAAGGAAGAGAAAGCACGGCAGGAGGCGAAAAAGGCGTTAGAAGCGGGCGACGAGCGCGGCTTTAAAAAGGCGTCGAGACGGTTCAGCCTCGTCCACGGTCAAGTTGAGGCGATCACGGGGATGGTCGATATGTCCACCACGATGTGCGAGATGGTCGAGATGCAGGAAGGGATCGAAGACATCGTCAAGATCGGTGACGACCTCAAGGCGTACCAATCGCAGCTCGGGATCAACCCCATGGAACTCGAGAGCGCGATCACCAATATCCGCACCTCGATGGAGAAGGTCACCGCCTCATCAGATATGATCAATCTCACCATGGACAGTATCGCCGAGGGCGCCGAGACCTCCGAGCTGCAGGAAGAGCTACGCAGCGAGCTGATGGCCGAGATCACCGAAGAAGGGGTCGAGGAAGAGGAACTGGAGCGCAAGCTCCTCGCAGAAGGGATGTGAGCCGCGTCGGCAAAAGAAAACAGGTCTCCACTATCCACAGACACGATAATGTACAACGGGCTGATTGAAATGGGCTGGCTAGAACGGTTCAAACGTAAAAAGAAGAAAGAACCGGAGATCACCTCCGACCAAATGAAAACGAAGTTATCGATGACGCAAACGAAGTTATCGAAAAAAGAGGCGGTGCTGACGAAGAAGCGCGACCAAGCGCGGATGGAAGCGCGCACCGCGCTCAAGGCGGGCGACGAACGCCGGTTCAAACGCGCCTCGCGGCGCTACGCCATGCTCCAAAAGCAGGTCCAGGCGGTGGAATCCACCGGCGATATGACCACATCCATGAAAGATACCATGGAGATGCAGGAGAGCATGAAAGATATCTCCTCCATCGGCCAGGATATCGGGAAATATCAGGACGAGATCATGGTCGATTCCGAGCAGATGGAAGCGAGCCTCACCACGATCCGCACCACCATGGAGAAATCGGAGCAGTCCGTGGATATGATGTCCGCAACCATGGACGCGATATCGGAGACCGCAGAGAGCGGCGAGTTCCAGGACGAGCTACGCGCAGAGCTCATGGCGGAGATCACCGAGGAAGAGGGCGAAGAGGCCGAACTCGAGGAGCTCGAGAAGAAACTGAGAAAGGAAGCGGCCTGAATCTGAACCTGAACCTGAATTTGAACCGTAATAGGACCGCGCACAGCTCGAGAGAGACATTCAGAGAGACAGCGATCGACGAAATACATTACACACGAACCGATCATATCATACATCACGGAGGCGACGGTATGGGTTTCTTCAAGAAGAAGGAGGCCCCAAAGGTCTCGCAAGCGGAAATCAAGACGAAGTTGACGATGAACCAACGCAAGCTCCAAAAACGCGAATCCATGCTGAAACGCAAGGAGGACAAGGCGCGGGCGGAGGCGCGGAAAGCGCTCCGCGCCGGTGACGAACGTGGCTTCAAATCGGCGGCGCGACGCTTTAGCATGCTCCATGGCCAAGTAGAAGCGGTCACCGGTATGGTCGATATGGCCGAGGCGATGGTGGAGATGGTCGAGATGCAAGAGAGCATGAACGACATCGTCAGTATCGGCAACGATCTCAAATATTTCCAGAACGAACTGGGTCTCGACCCGGCCGAGCTCGAACGCGCGGTGACCAATATCCGCGCGTCGATGGAGAAGGTCGATACCGCTTCCGAGATGATCGGCAGTTCCATGGATATGATCAGTGCCACCACCGAGGCCGACGACCTCTCCAACGATCTGCGCGCGGAGCTCATGGCGGAGATCACCTCCGGCGCGGACGAGGAAGGGGAGCTCGAGCGCAAGCTTGCGGAACAGGGGTTATAACGATGAAATGGTTCAAGCGTAAGAAAAAGAAAGAGGAGAAGACGGTCACTTCCGGTCAGATGAAGACGAAGATCTCCATGACCCAGACGCAGCTGAGCAAGAAGGAGTCGGTGCTCGCCAAGAAAGTGGCACAGGCACGCGGCGAAGCGCGTAAGGCGCTGAAGGCGGGCGATGAACGCACCTTCAAACGCGCCTCGCGCCGGTACTCGATGCTCCAAAAACAGCTCCAGGCGGTACAATCCACCGGCGATATGACCACCTCGATGAAAGATTCCATCGAGATGCAGGAGAGCATGAAGGATATCTCCGATATCGGGCAGGACCTCGGGAAGTATCAAGACGAGCTGATGGTGGATTCGAAAGAGATGGAAGAGGGGCTGACCTCGATACGCTCGACCATGGAACGATCGGAAGAGGCGGTGGATATGATGTCCACCACCATGGACGCCATATCGGAGAGTGCGGAGAGCTCGGAGATCCAGGACGAACTACGCTCGGAGCTGATGGCGGAGATATCGACCGAATCGGCGGAAGAGGAAGAGCTGGAACGCAAGCTCAAGCGCGAGACCGAGAATCTCTGAATTGATACGATAATGCCGGGACGCGAACCATTCGCCCCAAACCATACGGGCTGCGGAGGCGCGATCACTCAATTCGGCCGGTGCGAAACGTTTCTCGTTGCCAAAGAAAAAAGATTAAGAAACCGCACGCCGTTACCGCTGTGTCGGGACCGTTGGTGCGGATGAGGTCCGATGCGCTATGGGTGCGACGGGTACTGCAGGTACTGCAGGTACTGCGTGTCCATGACCAGGCGCCAGATGAGCGAGAGTACCGGACCAACGGGTACGATACACGACACGACACGATGAGAATGGACTAGTACGAGTGTTGATAACTGGATGAGGGCGATCAGTATGGCAAGTGGGAGTTCATATGCGGCAGAAGGCAAAGGGTATGTGACCGCTGCGACGAGGAAGGAAGAGTCTGGCGAGAAGGAGGCGGCCAAGCAACTGTACCTTCGCGCGTCGAAGGCGTTCCTCTCCGCCGCGCGCGATTCCGGGTCGCCGTCGGACAAGAGTTTTCGGAAGAACCTCGCGGAGAAATATTATCTCAAGGCGATGTCGCTCTCGCCGCGGAAGAAACGGGTGGCACCTGCCGGCGGCGGTGGTGGTGCGGCGGAGGAGGAAGATGTCACACCGGAGGTCATCCCCATGGAGAAGCCGGATATGAGCTTCGCCGATGTCGGCGGGATGGCCGATGTGAAGGAAGAGATCAGGAAAGCGATCGTCTACCCGTTCGAGCATCCGGAGATCTACGAGATGTACGGCAAGAAAGCGGGCGAGGGCATCCTCTTCTACGGCCCGCCTGGGTGCGGCAAGACCTATATCGCGAAGGCGGCGGCGGGCGAGTGCAACGCCGCGTTCCTCACGCTCAAGGTCTCCGACATCCTCGATAAGTATGTGGGCGGGTCGGAACAGAAGCTGAACGCGGCGTTCGACGCGGCGCGGAAACATTCGCCCTCGATCCTCTTCCTCGACGAGATCGACGCCATCGCCGGGAGGCGCAGCGACGCCACCGAGCATTCGAAACGCCTCGTCAACGAGCTGCTCGTACAGCTCGACGGCGTCGGCGGGAAGGTGGAACAGATGCTCACCCTGGCGGCGACCAACGAGCCCTGGCAGGTCGACCCCGCGCTGCGGCGCCCCGGCCGGTTCTCACGCCTCGTGCTCGTCCCGAACCCGGACCGCGCGGCGCGGAAGGCGATCTTTCAGATCCAGATGAATAAGCGCATGGAGATGACCGCGCCGGATGTCGATTTCGATCGGCTCGCAGCGATGACCGACGGCTACTCGTCGGCGGATATCGCGCAGATCTGTACCGAGGCCGCGGACCGCCCACTCGAAGAGGCGCTCTCCGGGAAAGGGACGCGCAAGATCATGATGAAGGATTTCGAGGCGGTGCTCGCAAATAGGACCTCGTCGTTGGTGTCGTGGTTCCAGATGGCGCGGCAGCAGATCATCGAGAGCGGCGAAGAGGATGTGTTCAAAGACCTCTGGCAACTGATCCGCAAGTACGAGCG
>CAZSUE010000176.1:0-8369 GCA_964609045.1 uncultured archaeon
CCCGCTAACCGCTCCCCGCTCACCGCTCACCGCTCCCCGCACACCGCTCACCGCTCACCGCTTCCTACCAATTAAAATAATATTTTGAGCAGGTCGACCAATCGGCAGGAATAGCCCCACTCGTTATCGTACCATGAGAGGACCTTGACCTCGTTGCCGCATACGAGCGTGCTCCCACCGTCAATGATCGCGGATCGCGGATCGCCAACGATATCGGTGGAGACCAGCGGTTCCTCCGAGTACCCGAGGTATCCTTCCATCTCGTTCGCCGCCGCCTCCTTCATCGCCGCGTTCACATCGCGAACACTGGCCTTCTTGACGAGCACCGCAGAGAGGTCGGTGATCGAACCGGTGGGCACCGGTACGCGCAGCGCCATCCCTGTCAGCTTTCCCTCCAGCTCGGGCAGCACCAGCGAGACCGCCTTCGCCGCGCCGGTGGTGGTGGGGATGATATTGATCGCAGCGGCTCGAGCGCGTCGGAGGTCCTTGTGCGGGAAATCGAGGAGCCGTTGGTTACCGGTATAGGCGTGCACCGTGGTCATCACACCGCTGGCGATGCCGAACTTTTCGTGCAGTACCTTGGCCGGCGGCGCCAGGCTGTTGGTGGTACACGATGCGTTGGAGATGATATGGTGCGTTTCAGGGTCGTAGAGTTCGTCGTTGACGCCGAGCACGATGGTAATATCGGGTTCGGTGGCGGGCGCGGATATAACTACTTTCTTCGCGCCGGCCTTGAGATGTTGGGCGGCGTCCTCTCGTACGCGGAAGAACCCGGTCGCCTCGATCACCGCGTCCACACCGAGCTCTTTCCAGGGAAGGAGTCCGGGGTTCCGCTGCGCCAGCACACGTATCTCTTGCCCGTTGACGATGAACCCGTCGCTGGTACGTTCGAATGTGCCGTTGAAGCGGCCATAGACGCTATCGTGTTTGAAGAGGTGGCCGAGGATGCCGATATTGGCCAGGTCGTTGATCGCCACAACCTCGTACTTCTCACCGTAATCTGGGTCGTCCATAGCGATACGTAATGTGGCGCGTCCGATGCGACCGAAACCGTTGATTGCAACCTTGATTGTCATCGTATACCTCGAACTGGTAACTTCCATGCTCTTTATTAAACTTATCATGAATAGAGCGCGGTACGGCGCATCGAGCAGCCACTGCGACCGATCGCTGCGCCACACCACTGGCCTACCGCCGCAACCTACCGTCGAGACGTCGAAGAAGGAAATAGAGGAGGACTGCGACGACGATGGCGAGAAGCGCGAACTTGACGCTTGCCGCCAACGATGCCACCACGGGTGCATAGCCGGGCACCGCCCCGGAGTTCTTGAGGATCTGGATGAGGAAGATGTTCTCGATGATATCGAAGAGCGCGGCGGCGAACGGAAGGATCGCCGCGAAAAACGCAACGCGCTGCCGCCGGCCCAGTTCGTTCCGTCCGAGCAGGACGCAGAGCCCATGGAGGACGGCGGTGTAAGCGGCGATATAATAGAAATCGATCCGGGTCACGGTCAGTTCCAGCGCGATGAGGTCGGGGCCCCACGCGTCGAGGATCGTTTCCGCCCGTGCGGCGGTGAACGCGAATTCGAGATCGATGACGCCGTAGGCGGTCGCAGCGGTCAACTGCGCCTCGTATCGGCCGAGGATCACCGTCAGCCCCAAAAAGATGGCGAGGGCGGTGAACGTCATGAGGACGCAGAGCCACGTCGGAGGGAAGGTTCGTAAGAGCGAGAGCTTTCGACCCATGACCCTGCCTCATCGTTCATCGTTCATCGTTCATCGTTCATTACAGTGCGGAGCTATAATATTTATAGTGTCGTACAGGTACATCCTAACGCGTCATTCGGTACCGCTGGCCAGCGGCGGGCCGCGGGCGGTAGGCGGAGGATGAATGGACAAATGAGAGACGGAGGATCGGTCCGATGATAGATAAAGCTGCCGTTCGGGAATTTGCGCGCGAGACGCTGGGGTGCGGTTGTCCAGACGAGGTTTTCGACGCGATCGAGCAGGATACCGCCGTCACGCTCGACACCGAGACCGATACCGAGACCGCCGGCGGGCTCCGTCTTAAGCACCGTTTCCTCATCGGCGGGAGGCTGCTCCTCTATCTCTATCACATCGAACCAGACATCGACAATGGTGCGCGTATGGAAGGATTCACCTCCACGCTCCGCGCGCTTATCGAGCACGGTCGCGCCGTGCGCGATCAAAACGGCTACAACCGGTTCCGGCTGGTACTGATCACGACAGCACAGCCAGATGCCGACTCCGACGCAGACGGGGGTCACACCGAGCGGCTCCATACACTGGCGCATCGTGTCTATGACACACTCCCGCCATCGGTGGTGGACGAAAAGGTCCATCTCCATACTATCGAGCGGGACCCGTTCGCAGCAAAGCGCTGACCATCGTCGCTCGACGAACGGATGCTCGACCCCATAATAAATGACGATCCCATAGCCCAGCGGTAGTTTTTAATCTCCGCGACCGATACTCCGTCGACCAGTTACGAATGGGTGGACCGAGATGACGAACCGAACGACCGCTAGAACCACGAAGAGACCAGCGATCGCCGTCCTCGGTGCCGGGAACCTTGGCCAGGCCATGGCCGCCGATCTTGCGCTCAAAGGAGTACGGGTCTCGCTCTGGAACCGCACCGCCGCGAAACTTGACCGCATCGTCGAGCGCGGCGGGATCGAGATCGAGATCGAGGGCGCCGTCAGCGGTTTTGGCGCGCTTTCGACCGTCTCGAGCGATCTTGCACCGGTGGTCGAGGAGGCGGACATCGTCATGGTCACCGCGCCCACCTCCGCGCACGCCGCCATCGCAACCCAACTCGCCCCGCTCGTGCGGGCCACACAACTGGTAGTGCTCCATCCCGGTCACACCTTTGGCGCGGTCGAGGTGGCGAATATCTTCTATCGGGCGAACAGGGTCACACCGCCGGTGGCCGAGATCCAGACCTCGGTTTTGACCGCGCGCGCCCTCGAAATGGGGCGAACGCATGTCTCCGCGATCAAGAATTATGTGCCGATCGCCGTGCTGCCGGCACGGGCTGGCGATGTCCTCGAACCGCTCTTGGCGCTCTACCCGTCGCTGGCACCGGTGGAGAATATCTATAAGACCGGTCTGGACAACCTCAATACCGCGTTCCATCCCACCATCGCACTCTTCAATCTCACCCGGATCGAGAAGAGCGAACCCTTCCTCTTCTATAAGGAAGGGATCACCCCCGCCGTGGGACG
This sequence comes from uncultured archaeon, assembly GCA_964609045.1. GTDB lineage: Archaea > Thermoplasmatota > Penumbrarchaeia > CAZSUE01 > CAZSUE01 > CAZSUE01. Next base: position 3,246 of record CAZSUE010000176.1, read on the forward strand.
TTTCATCAAAAAGCTGGACGCGGAGCGGTGCGCAGTGGCGAAGGCGCTCGGGGTCGAGCCGCTCACCGCGTTCGACTGGATCGGCGCGGCGTACGATGTCTCCGGCGACGACATCTACTCGCGCGTGCAAGATAACGAGGCGTATGACCGGATCACTGGCCCCACCACGCTTCAGAGCCGCGTCTTTCTCGAGGACCTCCCCACCGGACTCGTCCCCATCGCCTCACTGGGGCGGCATCTCGGTGTTCCCACGCCGATGATCGATAGTGTGATCACCATCGTCAGCGCGCTCTATGAGCGCGATTTTCGTAGCGAGGGGCGGACGATCGAGCGGCTCGGGCTGGACACCATGAGCGTCGAGGAACTCCATCGGTTCGCGCGCGAGGGCTATGGATACCACAGCGAGACGAATGAGCGCGCATGAGCAGGCGAACTGCCGATCCAAGCCACCCCATGGATGCGTGGCGCCGCGGAAGCGAAGGATACGCGGTCGCCCGCTCGATCATGTACATCATGTACGATCGAAGGTACGCGCTCATCGAGAGCGGCCGTTGCGCCGGCGAATGCTGACCATGCTGCCGATGACGACGAGCGCAATGGCGATCAAGATCGATGCGTGACCAAAGCCCGGTATCCATCCATCGGTCGCCGTTTCCTCCTCGCCGATCGCTTCCGACCGGCTGGAACGCGTTTCGTCCAGCGGATAATCGTCCTCCACATTTGTCACACCGTCACCGTCGATATCGTCGTCAGAGGCGTCGGGCGTGCCGTCGCCGTCGGTATCCGGCGCCGCGCCCGCCGGGCGGTCCTCGGCATCGAGCGGGTCGGTACCCTGATCGCGTTCGTAACTGTCGATGAACCCGTCGTCGTCGCTGTCGACATCGTCGATCGCAGTGCCGAGCTGAGATTCTTCGCGGTCGGTGAGACCGTCGCCGTCGGTATCGGTGTCCTCCGACGGCCAGCTCGGATGCGACTCCGCATCGAGCGGGTCGGTCCCCGCACGCTCTTCCTCGCCATCGTTATATCCGTCAGCATCGCTATCGGGGACCTCCGGATCCGTCCCGATGGTGTCCTCCTCTTCGTCGGTCAACCCGTCACCGTCGCGGTCAGGGGGGCTGACGCCGCTCGAGCCAAATGGCACACTGAGAATATTGATCCGTTCCGATCCATCGCCGTCGATGTCGGAAATGACCATGGCGACAAAGGTCACCCCGCCGATCTCGGGACTCTCATCGCCGAAAAACCAAGGGATCAAGACCGTGCCCTCGAAGCGACCATCCGCCGAGGAAAGGAAATGCCAATCGATCATCCCTCCATGCAATGGACGCCAATTGGGCTCTTCCATTCCCTCTTCGATCATACTCTCTGAATATTGTCCCCCAACGACCATGACGGCACAGACCGCGCGGTCACTCGCAGCCGGTGCATCCACCGTCACCGTCGTAAGCTCGCCGGCGCGAACCTCGCCGGTGCTGATGGAGATCGACGGATCGAACCCATCCATATCCTCGTCGCCGGCCTCGATCATCACATCCTCATGGATCATGCATTCGGAATAGAAATAGCCGTCGTTGGTGAACGCTCGCTCCTCCGGCGCCGCCGTCCTTGTCGGTGCTTCGAACATGATCCTGAAATCGTTCCAGTGCTCGTCCGCACCGATGTCGAGCGGGAACGAGAGGGTGAAGCTCCCGTTGGCGGCGGTATATGCCGCACCGTGGTCGATCACGCGCTCGTCGTCGCATGCGTACCAGTAGATCGGTGTATCCCCCAGCGGCGTTGCGTTGCTCGCCACGATCTCACCGCCGGTGCCGCCACCCTCCTTCAGCGTACGGGTCGGCTCAACCTCTTCCGTAGTGTAATAGGCGCGATACATACAGCGGAACGGCTCACCGGGGACGATGCTGGAGTGCTCGTTATTGAGGGGGACCACATCGAACCCGTATTCGTTCGGTCGTGGAAGGTACGGCTCCGTTCCCTCGTCATCATCGCCCTCTTCACCCTCTTCACCCCACTGGAGATAGCCGTCGAAGGACTGGTGATAGGTCGCGTTGACCCAGAACCGATAATCGATCTCGCCTACCGCCATGCCCGGGATTTCGAGGATGAACCGTCCATTCGCATCGGTCGTTCCCGCGATCGTATTGGTGGCGCCGTCGCCCACCCCATTGTACTCGTCCTTGTCCTCCAAAATGGAGTATTCACCCTGCACGGTCGCGCCACTGAGCGCGTTGCCCGCGTCGTCGAGGAAATAGAGCTCGATCGTCTGCATGTTGTTCGCATAGGGAAGGAAATGGACCCAGCAGCGATAGAGATCGATGATGAACCCCGCATCGTCACTTGCCTCCCGCCCGCCGTCGACCACGCTCACGCCGAGCTGGTACATCGTCATGGTAGCAAGGTCGTGGGGGATGGTCAGGTTTACGCGATAGTGGCCCGTATCGATCCGCTGCGGGCTCAATGTGCTGGGCGGTTCGTAGTGCTCGCCGGGCTGGGTCTCGATATATTGGACCTCTATCGACGCCGGGTCGTATGGCGCGCTGTCGTTCGTGACCTTGAACTTGAGCTGGACCCTGTCGCCGGGCCGTGCGTTGAACGCTTCGATCATGCTCGCAAAGTCGAACCGAACCTCTAACCCCTCGGCTTCTTCTTTTGGGTCGCCGGTCTCACCGGAACCGGGGCCCTCTTTTGCGTGGACCCAGGCGGACTCCCACTCGGTGTTGTTCCCATAGGTCGCTTCGACCTCGACCACGACCTCGCTCGCCGCCAATGTATCGTTGATAGGGAGACGATGCGAATAGATGCCGGTGGAGACTGCCTCGAACGGGATGCTACTCTCGGTCCCACCCCACCCGTCGTCGGTGATATATTGGAATGTGCCGTTGATCGTATCGGGGGTGATATGGACCCCTTTGTCGAAGGTGTGGAGGGTGATCTCGATAGACGGCGTGGCGGTTCCGTTCGCGTCCTCACTGGTTGAATACGAGGTGAAAAGGACCATATGGAGCGAGGTGTTGTATTGCCCCCCCTCACCCTCTGCGACCCCCATCAACCCGAGGGAGCTGATGAGGAGAACGGTTCCGATCATCGTTGCGATACATATCTGGACCAAGCGTTGTCTCTGCATTCTATCACTCACATTGATATGGAACGGATCAATATCATACTTCGCGACGATTATTCGAAGCTTCTTAATACAGACCGAGTACTACTACTAGTAGCTTGCGCTCGGTCATGGATCGTGGTCGTACGCGTTTCGGCTCTACCATACCTCCTTCTCCCGGCCCACGGGCGAACGGGCGCCTTCCGCCCCTCGCACCGACCACCTCCGACGCCATACTGTTTCACCACCGTTAGTTTACGACGAGAACACCATCGTTCGGCGAAAAATGTCGAAAACATACCAAGCTTTTTTATAGCCCGATATGGTCCACATAGATAACTGGTGGTGTATGTTTGGTCCGCCGTAGCATCCTCTGTTCGCTGATCGCGCTATCGCTGTTCACCATACTGCTGACCGGCTGTTTTGGCTCGGACGATCAATCCGATTCGCCGCCTATCGCGAGCGCGGGTGCAGATCAATCCGTGAGCACGGGCGACACCGTTTATTTCGACGGCGGCGGCTCCTACGACCCCGATGGAGACGCACTGAGCTATTCGTGGTCCTTCGGTGACGGGAGCACCGGTACCGGCGCAACACCGACCCACCAGTATACGACCGAAGGGACCTACACGGTCACACTCACGGTCAGTGCCAACGGCGAGAGCGCCACCGACCAGCTCACGGTGGTCGTTGACGACGACCCCCAACAACCCAGCAACAATAAATGGGCGGTGGTGATCGGCATTTCGAACTACCAGCAACAGTACAACGACCTCGAATATCCCGATGACGATGCGATGGATTGGCAGGCGCATCTCCAATCGAAGGGTTACAGCGTCCAGACCTTCATCGACAACCAGGCCAGGACGAGCAATATCAACAGCGGCATCGACTGGATGCGCCAGAACGCGCAAGCGGGTGATCGATGCGTCTTCACCTTCTCCGGCCACGGCGTCAACTACAACGACCTCGGCTATAGCGGCGTGGGGTCCGCGTTGGTGATGGTGGACGGCTATCTCTTCGATACCGACCTCGCCAATAAGTTCGCCGATTTCCCTACAGACGACATCCTCTTTTTCTTCGATTGCTGCCGCGCTGGCGATTACGACGAACTCTATACGGCAAACCATCTCGTCGTCGAAGCCTGCGGCGTCAACGAGTATGCGCTCGAGGGCGATCACATCATGCAAAACGGTATCTTCACCTACTATTTCCTCGAAGATGGGCTCCGCACCCAAGGGATGCTCGCGCTCGAGTCGGCGTTCGACCACGCCTACGACGAGTGCTCATCGCTCGACCATTACTCCCGGTTCCACCCCGAGCTCTACGATGCCGACCCGTCGACATCGTTCACGCTCTAACGTAAAAGTGCATAACGGCCGGGGGCGAACCGCTCTATTTTTATGGCTCGCGCACAATAGCGACGCGAAACGATGTGCGCTGAACCCGACACCCATACCGATGCCGATACCGATACCGATACCGATACCGATACCGATACCGACCCTCATCGAGCGCACCCGCTGCCCGCTTTGTTCTACCAGACCGTCGACAGGGTGGAACGCGCGCTCAGCGCCAAGGAAGCGACGCGCGAAGAAGTGCTGAGCCGCTGCCGCTCGATCAGGCGCAGCTCGAAGCAATTGATCAACGCCATCCATCGCGACGCGTTCGAGGCCAGGGCGTTGCAGACGCTGGAGGAGGAGCTTTCGGCGCTCCATCATATCATCGAACCACATCCGGAGCTCCTCTATGCGGGGTATACGGAGAACGCGCTCCAAGAGTATTGCGAGGCGCGAATTCTTCATGCCCTCGCCAATGGTCAGGTTCCGCCGACGCCCACTAAGCTGGGCGCCACCAACGAGGCGTATGTCCTGGGCCTCGGCGATGTCATCGGCGAGTTCCGCCGGATGCTCCTCGACGCGCTCGTCGATGACGCGCTCGAAATCGCCCGGCAACTCTTTTCGATGATGGAGGCGCTCTTCGAATGCCTCCAGCTATTCGACCTTCCCAGCGCCATGGTCCAG
>CAZSUE010000177.1:0-8363 GCA_964609045.1 uncultured archaeon
AGACGGCCATGGCCTATTCCATCATCGTCAACGATTCCGTCGGCGTCGGCGTCTCCGGTATACGCCCGAACTCGGTCCAATACCGCATCGGATTCGGTTCCGAGGGCGAGTTCCAGGCCTGGCAGCCCGCCACGCGCGATATCGCCCTGGACGGGTACGATGTCGTCCGGTACAAAGGCGATCTCAACCTCGAACCCACCGCGGAGAACTATATCGAGTTCCGCGCGCAGGATAACGCGTCCGAGACCTGGTCCTCGTCGGGCGCCTACCAGCTTGCCGTCGATGTCGAACCGCCGGAGTTCGGTGAATCCTCCATCGAGCCGAACCAGTGGTCCAATACTGCAAACATCAGCTTCACCCAGACCCTCTTCGATAACGACGGGAGCGGCATCAACGGGTCGGCGATCGCGTATCGGATACGGCCTCACAACGGCACCAACGGGAGCTGGCGAGCGGTCAAGAATACCTATCTGGATGCGGCACAGATCCAGCTCTCCGAGACCGTCGGTGGATTAACCGAAGGAGACGATAATCGGCTCTATATCCGTATCGTCGATCTCGCCGGGAATGCCCGTATCAGCGAGCCGTTCATCATCGGAATGGATCGCACGCCGGTCACATTCGCCGACCCGACCCCGCCGAACGCGAGCTGGTCGCAAGCGCGCGAGATCGCCTGCGGCATCTTCATCGACGATACCGCGGGGAGCGGCGTCGATGCCGCAACCGTCGAGTATCGCGTCACATTCGAAGGCGCACAGATGTTCGGCGACTGGGAAGGCGTCCCCCTGGGCGAGCATACGCCCACGGCCCTCCCCGCGGGGGTCGAACTCGAGTTCCAGCCCGGGGCAGACAACTATATCCAGTGGCGTGCCAAGGACGCCGCCGGGAACGGCTATACCCGATCCTCCATCTATCGCGTCAGAGTGGACGACTCGCCGCCGGAGTTCGTCGCACATGCGCCGGATACGAACGCATGGGTGAATACCAGTACGGTCCGATGCAGCGTCGACCTCGCCGATGCCGGTGACGCGGGGCTCAACTTCTCCACCATCGTCTATCGGCTCGAGACGCCGACCAATCACAGCGGGGACTGGACCGACCACGCCCTTACCTTCACGAAGCTGCCCGACGACGGGGGCGACGGCGCGAGCGCCACCTCGACCTGGCGCGCAGCGGTCGCGCTCACCGTCCCGGACCTCGTCGAAGGCGGCGAGAACCGTATCTTCTGGCGCATGAGCGATAACGCCACCAACGAGCGCATCACCGAGGAACCGTACATGATCAATATCGACCGGACCAAACCGCGGTTCTTCGATGTCAGCCCATCGAACGATTCATGGCATACTTCCACGACGCTCTTCCTCTCGGTCAATACCTACTTCGACGGCGGGAGCATGATAGACGGCTCAACCGCGCAGTACCGCTACAGCACCACGGGTATGGCGTATCTCGAAAGCACGAACTGGACCACGCTCGATGCCTCCCAGAGCGGCGAGATGATCAACCTCCAGAAACAGATCACATTCGCCGCGGGCGACGAAAATTATTTCCAATGGAAAGTGGCGGACCAGGCGGGCAACACGGCGATCTCGCAACCGCTGCGCTATAAGATCGACGGGACCAGCGTCGAGTTCGGCGCCATGGAGGCGGGAGCCTATCCGCACTGGCTGGATACGACCTCCGTCCTCTGTAGTATCACCATCGAGGACGCCGGCGACGGCGACTCGGCGGGCATCAGCGGCGTGGACCCGGGAACCGTCCAGTATCGGCTCTCCACCATCGGCACATCCGGGTACGGCGCGTGGAAGACGCCGACATGGATTAACGAGACCTACGACCCAGACAATAATACGGTGCGCGTCGGCGTGCTCGTCACCCTCGCAGAGGGGCGCGAGAACTATATCCAATGGCGCGGCACCGATATCGCGGGCAACGAGCGCGTTTCCACCGCCGATCTCAATATCAAGGTCGATACCACGCCCGTTACCGCCACGCTCCTCTCGCCCACCGGCTGGGTGAGCACATCCACGGTGGACATCTCCATCGAGCTGAAAGATACCGACGGCTCCAAGATCGACCCCGAGCGGGTGGAGTACCAGACCGAGAACGCCAACGATATCCACAGCTGGCGCGCGGTGGATATCCCGAACCAACGCGAAGAGCTCACCCTCTCCCTCTCCATCACCAGTTTCACTGTAGGGATGGACAACTACATCCGCATCCGCGCCTTCGATCTCGCGGGTAACGGCCCCGCGCCCAATGGGGTGACGCTCGAAAAGCAGATCAAGCTCGATACCGAACCGGTCACATTCGACAACCCGACCCCCGCCTCCGGCAGCTGGCAGACCGAGACCGAAGTGAGCTGCACCATCGATATCCACGATCCGATCAGCATGGTGGACGCGTCATCGGTGCAGTATCGTATCTCGAAAGCGGGCCTCAGCGGGTACGGGAGCTGGTTTACACCCACCGGTTCATACACCGACGATCTCATCCTCTCCTATTCGGTCTCCGTCACCTTCGAGGACGGTGCGGACAACTATATCCAGTGGCGCGCGCAAGATGTCGCCGGCAACGGGTATGAGACCACCGAGCACCTCCTCATCAGGATCGATTCGGTCGAGCCCGCTATCGAGGACTACACCCCCGAAGTGGACGCATGGAGCAACACCGGCACGATCAATGCGACCGTTACGATCTCCGATACGCTGGGGAGCGGCCTCGAACTCGACACGCTGAGCTATACGGTCACCGACGGGAGCATCGTCCTCGAGAGCGGTTCCGTCGACGATGTCGGTGTCATCCCTGCAGGCAATCGGACCCAAACCTTCTTCGTCGAGCTCAGCGGCGTCCCCGACGGCACGGATAACACCGTCGAATGGTCGGTGGCGGATAACGCGGGCAACAGTGTCACCAGCGACGAGCTCGCGCTCCAGGTCGATACGCATCCCGTAGCGCTCACGCTCCCGACCCCCGCCGAGGACGACTGGCAGCGCACCTCCACCGTCATGGCCACCATCACCGCAGCAGTGGAGAACGGGTCGCTCGTCGACGGGACCTCCGGCGCGTACCGGTTCTCCACCACTGGCTCCGACGCACTCACCACCGCGAGCTGGATTTCGCTCCCCATCCAGAACGACGGCGCCAGCGTCACCTTCTCCACCACCGCGAACTTCGCGCACGGGAGCGAGAACTTCATCCAGTGGCGCGTTGCGGACAATGCGGGCAACAGCATCACATCCGAGCCATATCGTATCCGCGTGGATACCACCGCCGTCGTCTTTTCCGAGCCGTCGCCGGAATCGGGTTCGTGGCTGACGAACGCAACGAGCCAGACCGCATCCATCACCATCGGCTGCGACGTCGACCATCTCGACCAAGATAACCCCGCGACGATCCAGTATCGGCTCTCCACCAGCGGCGCGTTCAGTTTCGGCAACTGGTACGATGTCGCCTCCTATACCATCCTCGACAACCAAACCCTCCGCGCCAGTATCGATATCAGCCTCGTGGAGGGCGAAGCGAACTATATCCAGTGGCGAGCGCGTGAGCGCGTGAGCGCCACCTACACGGAGTCGAGCAAGATCAATCTCAAGCTCGATCCCACACCGGTGAACTTCACCGACGCGTCGCCGCAGGCAACGGAGACCATCGACGAGCTCAGCCTCACCGCCACCATCACCATCGCCGATACGGGCAGCGGTGTGGACGGCAGCGGGGTACAGTACCGTACCATGCCCGCGGGTGCGAACCTCACTGCGGACGAGGAGTGGATCAATGTCTATGGCCAGAGCGGCGCCGAGCAGCTCACCGTCTCAGTGGCGCTTTCCTACCCACAAGCCGGCGAGTACGCGATCCAGTACCGTGCGAGAGATGTCGCCGGGAACGGAGCCACTACCTCCCCGCAGTATCCGATCAGCATCGTCTATATCGATACGGACGGGGACGGGGTGAAGGACGAATACGACCTCGACGACGATAACGACGGGTACTCGGACATCATGGAGGAGAATATCGGCACCGATCCACTGGATAGCGAGGACCGGCCCGACGATGCAGACGGCGACGGTCAGCCCGACGAGATCGACCTCGACGACGATAACGACGGGTGGACCGATCTCGAGGAGAACGCGGCGAACACCGACCCACTGGATGCCGACTCCACCCCGACCGACAGCGACCACGACGGCACGCCGGACTATCAAGATGACGATCGCGATGGCGACGGGTTCGCCGACGAACTGGAGACCTCGCTCGGGTACGACCCCGACGATGCCACCGACCACCCCGCCGACGCAGACGGCGACGGTCAGCCCGACGAGGTGGACCTCGACGACGATAACGACGGGTGGACCGATATCGAGGAGAATGCGGCGGGCACCGATCCGCTCAATAGCTCAAGCACGCCCACCGACAGCGACCACGACGGCACGCCGGACTATCGAGATGCGGATCGCGACGGCGACGGGTTTTCCAATAGTCTAGAGAGCTCGCTCGGCACCGATCCCGACGACGCGAACGATCGGCCCATTGATACGGACGGCGACGGCGAGCCGGACGCGGTGGATACCGACGACGACAACGACGGCTGGACCGACGGAGAGGACGCGTTCCCCACCGACGCCGCCGCGTTTCGCGACACGGACGAGGACGGGAAGCCGGACATCCTCGTCGACGGCGTCGCCACCACGCTCATCGAGGACGACGACGACGATAACGACGGCGTACCCGATGCCAACGATTCGTTTCCGTTAGACGCGTCCGAGATCGCAGACCTCGACGGCGACGGCGTCGGCGACACCCTCGACCCCGACCGCGACGGCGATGGATACCCCAATTCGCAAGATGCATTCCCGGAGGATCCGGACGAATGGCTCGATACCGACGGCGACGGCGTCGGGAACAACGCCGACGACGACGATGACGGCGATAATACGAAGGATGCGGAGGAGCCGCCGACCATGAGCTATTACAGCAATCGCTGGGGGCGACGCGGCGGGAGCAAGGGCGTGCGCTTCTCGCTCGATCCCAACGAGTGGGAGGACAGCGACGGCGACGGCGTAGGTAATAACGGTGACGAGGACGACGACAACGACGGCGTCTTCGATGCCGAGGACACCGCGCCCACCGACCCCGCGGGCGGGTACATCGATATCGGCTCCAAGCGCATCCCCACATCGACGCTGCAGTGGATCTGGGGCATCATTGCCACGCTTTTTGCGTTCGGGATGCCCGTGGCGCTCTTCTTTCGCCGCAATATCATCTACTTTCTCCTCGATCGGAAGATGAACGAGGCGAAATCCGTGGACGAACTGGAACAGATCTACGATACGAAGGTCTCCGTGCATACCGGGTTCTGGACCGTCACGCCGCGCCAGGCGATCAAGCTCAAGAAGACCTATCGGGCAAAGCTCAACTTCCTCGAAGGGCCCATGGCCGGCGAGCACGATGTGACGGTGAGCATCGACGACGAGACCGGCGATATGACGATCTCGGAGATCGAGGAATGAAAGAGAGTAAAGGGTGAAGGGTGAAGTGTAAAGGGTGAAGTGTAGGGATAGTTGATACATCATTGAACTGTGCGCTCGTGTATGAGAAGTGCGAGGGTGCCATGATGCGCTACGACACGCTGCCCCCTCAATCAAGTGCTCCAGCGTGGAATATGGCCGTAGTCCACGCCACAGTGCATAGTTGTTCGAATAGAATGCCCGGTGCGTCGGCGTCCTCGCACTCCTCCCCCGATGACGGCCAGTCCTTTGGGCACCGCGCTCAATGTGGAACTCGCCACTCGCTATCGGGCACCCTTCTTTTTAGTAACACGGCCTTCAATCAACCATGAAGGAGGGCGTTTCAATGCCTCGTGGGCGGGCGGGAGCGACTCGATTGATTTAGCCATACATTTAACTTTTTAGCTTGTTGTCTCACTGCATTACGCGTAAAACCGGTTCAATTTCCATCACCTAATCCTCGCCCTAACCGGTGATTTCGTTTATTCTTGGTTCTTAGGGGGCGGGGCGGCCCCAACCCCCAACCCCCCTCTTTTTCATACCAATCCAAAGAGCCCCTCACGCAGTTTCGATATCAGAGAGGGAAATCCCTAAACCGTTCATGATCTGTTTCAGGATCTCTTTTCCATCTAGGAGAGGGTGATAAATCGAGGTGACCATGATCTCTTTGCCTGATCGGCGCTGTTCAATGAAATCGCCCAGATGCTCGCCAATATGGTGATCCAACGTTTTGATATCAATACCACACTGGTGGGAGAGGTAGGTTTTATTCATGTCTCCAATCGTTGCATTCCAGAGGATACGGAGATCGATGAGATCGCAGACGCCTAAAAATGTTCGGTCAATATTGATCACACTCGTTTTCATTTCATCTGTTGTGACTTGGATCGGTTCCTTTGCAGATGCGATCATCCACGCACTTTTACAATATGTAAGGAATCGCCTGAGATTGCCGTCGGAACGGGTGGCAGCCATCGTGATTGCTTCGTCAGAGAACGGGAAGATCAATTCGCTCGTGTTTGGAAGACATCTCCGGAAGCGCTCGAGCAAGAATGAACGGAGTTGGTCCTTTGAGAGGCCCTGAGGCAATGTAATGACCTGAGAAACGGTGAAATTTCTCAAAGCCAGTGTGTCTTTGCTCCGGACATAAACATCAGAAAAAAAAAGGAAGCCGTTGTGTTTTTGGATGTATTGTTCAATAAATACATAGAACTCGTGCGCTTTTTCATCGATCGATTTATCAATATTATCGATCAACTGTATTCTCGTGCCATGTTCCTCACCAGAGGCTGAATAGAAATCACTCAGCTTATTGTAAAATGAGTATGAATAGCCATGCTCATGCGCTAACTTTTCGATATAATGGAGCATGCTGCTCTTACCAACACCGATACCACCAATGATGGCACAGATCTCTTGGATAGAGTCAAACGCAAGCCCAAGAATGCCTTTTAGAATTTGGATCTCCTCTTCGCGATCGATGAATAGGTGCCCGATCAGATCCTTTTGAATGGGATAGAGATAGAACGGGTCTGTGTGAAAGGGATAGGCAGTTGTCCTTTTGCTCTTTTGCTTCTTTTGCTTCTTTTGCTTCTTTTTCAAGCTATCACTTCCGACCGCTCCGATCGTTCCCAAGCTTCCAATCGTTCCTATCAGCCATAATGTCAACCACCCTATTAGACGCTTTCGGCAATCCCGACGGATAATTGCCCGATCGTGCGCTTGATCAAAGAATAGGAGGATAGCCGTACGTTCTCTTATTCCCGCCCCCACTGTCCCTACAGCCTCCCATCGTTCCTACAATCTCCCACCGTTCCCACTATTCCTATAATCTCCCATCGTCCCCACTGTTCCCACGATTCCCCATCGTTCCTACAATCTCTCATCGTTCCCACTGTTACCGCCAATCTCCCACCATCTCCATCATTCCCACTGTTCCCACTGTTCCCACTGTTCCCATCGTCCCCACCGCTCCCATTGTTCCCACCGCTCCCATCGTCCCCACCGCTCCCATTGTTCCCATCATCATCACCGTTCCTACCGTCTCCACTGCATCCCCGTTGTTTCCAATGACCATGTAGCGTGCGCACGCGAACCCTACGCCCACCGAGGGCCTGTGTACCGGATCGCGGGGGATAATGGTAATGATCTCGCCCCGTCCATACGCCTCTGGCCGGTGTATCCATGACAGGCTCAGCTGCTAACCTAGACCCAGACCCAGGTACAGGTAGAGGTGCGGAGACTGGTGCGGATAGAGATACGGTGGCTGAAAGTGACCCAGAACTCCTCTATTTCGTCGGCTGCATGGCGCGGTTCCGCGCGGGTGCGGTGCGCAGAAACACCGAAGCGGTCCTCGCAGCGCTGGGGGTCCGCTATCATACCTTCGCGGGGACAAAGCAGTGCTGCGGCTCGGTATTGATGCACACCGGGCTGACCGACGCGTTCAAGCGCTTGGCCCAAGCGAACACGAGGCGGATCAACGCGGGCCCCTAGCACACGGTACTATGGACGAGGGGAGCGCGATCCTATTCGTTGGGTTTACGGGGATGGATGAGTATGATATCGCGTTCACCAGTCGCGCGGTCCTTCATCTCAAGCTTGAGTTGAGACACGATCGGTCACCATCGACCTTTCGGTGCTAGAACGGCGCCATGATGTGAACACGATCGTGCTCGCGCGGAGGATGGATCGTGAGGCGTTCGCCAATGCCGCCCTCGCCGCGATCGGTGAGGCGGTGCGCGAGCACGCTCCCCGCACACCGCACACCGCTCCCCGCTAACCGCACCCCGCTAACCGCACACCGCTCCCCGCACACCGCACACCGCTCCCCGCTAACCGCACCCCGCTAACCGCACA
>CAZSUE010000178.1:0-8354 GCA_964609045.1 uncultured archaeon
GTTCCGATGCCATCGAAACGCCGTTCCAGTTCCTGCGCGAACGCGTTGCACTCCTCGATGCGCATGGCACAGTCGTCGATGCGCGCTTCCACCGTTTCGATGGGCTCGGCGAAGACGCCCGCGAGGAACGCGACATCGAACCCCGCCACGCGCCATTGTTCGACCACTGCGTGCAGCTCGTCGCGGCGTTGGGCCTCGCTCTCCAGTAACGCGACGAAGTCATCGAGCGCCTCGCGCGCGCCCTCGACATCGCCCAGATCGTGGAGCTTCTGATAGAGCGCCTCGACCTCCGCTTCGTGGCCGATGGGGCGGAGCACCGCGAACCGCTCATGGAGCGTTTCCAGCGTGGCGTGATCCTCACGCAGCGTCTCGAAGATCGATTCGAGCGCCTCCACGCTCTGGTCCCAGAAGGGCTCAACCGTTTCGAGGGCGTAACCCTCGTGCTCCCACTGTCGAAGCTCGGTACGGAGCGCTTCGATACGCGCCTCCTCGTGCTCGAGCTCCGACTGCAGTTTCGTCAATCGCGCCTGTGCCTCATTCGCCTGTTCGGGGTACTGGAGCAGCTCAGCCAGTTCCTCGCGCTCCGCTTGATGGCGCGGCGTCTCGATCGCCGCGAGCGTCTCCCGCACCTCTCGCAGCGTGGCGATATGCTCGGCGAGTTCCTCCGTCCTCGCCTCGAGCTGCTCCAATGGCTCATTCCGGATCGCTTCGAGCGCGCTGACATCGAACCCCTCCTCCGACCATGCTTCCCACTGCGATTTGAGCTCGTCGCGGCGCTGGCGCTCCGCTTCGACGCTTTCGCGCAGCGTTTCCAGTTCCGCTTCGACCGCCTCGTATCCCGACGGGCGCTTGATCTTTTCCTCCAGCGCGTCGATCCGATCCTCGTTCCACGGATGGCGCAACGCTTCGAGCTGTTCATCGAGCCAATATGAGTCACGGATGAACTCCTCGAAGTCACCCACTGCTGCGAGGAGGTCGTCGGTCTGGAGATGGAACGATTCTTCCAATCCCGAGACATCGAATCCTTCCTCCCGCCAGCCTTCCATCTGATCGCGGATGAATCGTTTATATTCGTTCTCGAGCTCGATATCGTCTTCGAGTTTTGCCGCACGAGCTTTCAGTTCATCGTAATCGCCGAGGTTCGGTGCGCGAAGTTCGGCGCATAACGCCTCGACCGCGTCTTCGTAGCCGGTGGTCGCGAGTTGCTCCAGTGCATCCGCGGTCGCTGCCAGCTCGCGAAGCCGACGATCGGCGACCCTCATCGCCGCTTCGAGTTCGTCCAGCGTTGCGTCGGGCGCCGGTGTCCTCACCGCACCGCCGCGGCATCCACATTCGCGCCAATGCACGATCTGGGCGCGTAGCTGCTCCATTGACGCTGATTCCGACCGTAAAATGGCGCGTATCTCGTTATATCGATGCTCGTACTGGATCGTCATGGCCGGGTCGTTGATCATCTCGGCCAGCGACTCGAGCGTGGTGTCGTAGGTGGCACTATGGTGCGCGCGCACGCTACGCTTGAGCTGGTTGAGCCGCACGAGCTGTTTGGCAAAGGCGCTGATCTTGCCATGCAGTGTCATGAGCGGCTCCGAGAGGCTTTCGCGGAGCGTATCCACCACGAAGCCCTGCTCCTCCCACGCCGCCAGTTGCGCTTCGATCTTATCGCGCGCTTCGCGTTCCTTGTAGATCTTGAGCCGGAGCTTGAACAGTTGCTGCTCGATCTGCTCGGTCTTCTCCGGTTGTGTCAGCATCGCTTCGATCGCGGCAGCTTCATCATGATAAAAGGTCGTATCCAACCCTTCCAGCGATGCACGGAGCGCCTGGAGCTTCCGGACATTGGTATTGAACGCGAGCATCTTCGATTCCAGTTCTTTGACCGGCATGGTCTCGATATCGACGAACGGGCTGGTGTCGAACCCCTCCGCCGACCATGCTTCGATCTTTTGACGGCATTTCTCGCGATAGGCGGTCTCCTCTTCGATGAGGTGTTTGAGTTTGATCACCTGCTCTTTGAGCTGTGGAAGCTTGTGTGGGTCGTTGAGGTCGGCCTGGATCGCCTTTGCTTCCTTCTCGTGAAACCTCAGATCCAGTCGATCGAGCAAAAGCGAGAGGCGGATCAAGCCCCGGATATTCTTCCGGAACTCCTCGATCTTCTGCTTGAGGAGATCGATATCAGCCTCCGCATATTTCTCGAGCTTTTCGGTCCGAAAGCCGTCCTCTTTCCATTTGATGATCTGTGCGATCAGTCCCTCGCGCTCATGTCGCTCTTCTTCCGCCGCGCGCTCGAGCGCCTCGATCTGCTCGAGGTACGCCGGCATCTTCTGCGGGTCGTTGAGCGTGGCCATCAACGCCTTGATCTCCTCATCGCGACCGCTGAGCTTGATCGATGAGAGCCGGTGTTGGAGATTGACGAGGTCGACGATCTTGTTCTCGTATTCACTAAACACCGCCGTCATCGTTTTGACATCTTTATCGAGCGCCTCCTCCAGCGGCCCGATCTTGAACCCGTGGTCTTTCCACACCTCGACGCTTTCGATGATCTTGGACCGTATCTCTTTTTCGAGGGTGATGATCTCTTCCAGCCGGCGCCACTCCTCGCGCAACTGTGCGAACCGATCGATATCGCCCAATTTCTTGCGGATCGATTCGATCTGGGGTTTGAACCGCGCTTCATCGACCGTTTCGATCTCGTTCTTGATCTTTTCCATCGTCTCGATCTTGAATTCGAGTTCTGCGAATTTCTGACAGAAGGTGTCGAAATCGGCGTCGATGAGTTCTTCCACCGCCGAGACATCGTAGCCGCGCGCCGCATACTTCTCCAGTCGTTTCCTGAGTGCCATTCTGACCCGTTGGAGCTCTTTCAGTTTCCCCTCCAGCTCCGCAGCACGCTTTTTGACCCGCTTCAGATTGTCTGGGTCGTCGACGAGCGCTAAGATCTGGTGCTTGAGCTCCATCACAGACGGTTCGGTGACCGTTTCCACCTTTTTCTTGATCCGCTCGAGCTCTTTGATCTCCTCCTCGAAACGGATGAACTCCATCCCGATCGTCTCGATATCTTCGTCTAAAATGCGTTCGAGTCGTGAGACATCGTACCCATCATCACGTAATTGTTGCATCCGAATGGTAAATAATCGTTTCCGTGGGTCACTTCGTACCATAATCGTTCCCTCGGCACCACCGGTTCAGCTCGTCGGCGTCGATGAGGCGCACCCGTCGGTTCGATTTCCATCCCCATGCCCGATATACTTCACCCGGCATCATCAGGTCGGCTGGGTCCACTAGGTCCGCTGGTAGAAAAAATAGCTCCTCCAACAATTCCGCCTCAAGCGATGAAAAGGTATCGACTCGTTCCTATTAATATTATTGGGAAGCCACATAACGACCCACCGATCCGTCCACTCCCAGCCATGGACACGACCCCTATGTATGTGCCAAAAAAGGCAGGCTCTGCGATAACGCCGGAGCGTGAGACGTCAAACAAAAGGAGGAAGAAGAAGGAGAGGGGGAAGAGGGGAAGAAGAGGAGAAGAGGAGAGGAGGAGGAGGAAGAGGAAGGAGGGGAGGGCAGCACGCAAGAGAAGAGGAGCGATACGGCAACGCTGGCTTGGCTTGGCTTGGTTCGGTTCGGTTTGTGGTAGGATGCGGTCGGCCGAACGAAATGAGCCGGACCGATCGGAGCGGAGCGATCGATTCTCCCTTCCCATCTCTCCTCTCCTGCGCTCTGCCGTGGCCTGGTGGAGGAAGTGGCAGTATAGCGTGTGGAGACGGGTGTGTGACACAATCTCGGGAGCTGCTTATTTCCGCGTCTTTTTCACACGCTTAACGCGTTTGGTTGCCGGCACCTTTGTAACCTTCTTCTCACGACGTTTCGCTTTCCCCTCTTTTTGCACGGGCGCCTTCGCCGTCTTTTTTACCGACTTCGGATCAGTAGACGACGTTGCGGTCGGTGTGGGTTTCGTTTTTGACTTCGACTTCGACTTCGACCTCGATTTCGATTTTGCTTGTACCGTCGGCTGCGCCGCCTCGTTCTCGCCCTCACCGCCGGACCCCTTCGCCGTCCCCATGAGTATCTGCTCCGGTACTTTCGAGGCGCGCACGCCGGTCTTTGCCCGCTCCACGGGCGAGCAGCGGTCGCATCGACCCGTCCCGTTGCACCAATAACATTTTCCGGAGGATTTACACCAATGACATTCCCCCGAGCCGCCGCAAGATGTACAGGTCTCCCCGAGCTGGTCCTTGCCCGTCCCCTCGCACCGGTCGCATTTTCCCGAACCTTGGCACCAATAGCATTTGCCGGTCCCTTTACAGGAATGACATTTCCCGGTGCCATGGCACGAGGCGCAGTTCGGGTCGCCAGCGGGTACCGCCGTCTCCTCCGTCGAGGTCGCCGTTACCTTCGGCGCCTTCGCAGCATCGCGCTTGCGTTTGGCGATGTTGAGCTCGCACTTTTTCTTGAAGAACTTCGCCTCGCTGTTATCCGGCGCAACCGCGAGTATCTCGTTATAGAACGCCAACGCCTCTTTGTATTTTTGCCGCCCGCGCAGGCGCTTGGCTTTCTTGAGCGTCTCTGGGATCGTATCCTTCACTTCTTCTTTCTCTTTCTCTCTCTTCTCGATCGCAACTTTCAAATTCTTGAGGTCGCGTTGGATCTCATCGAGCTTGTCGGGGTTGTTTAATTTCGCTTCGAGTGCGTTCGCGTCCTCTTCGAAGCCCGCCGTGTCGAGCTGTTCGAACGCTTCGGCGTATTCCTCGAGCTGGCCGATATCGGCGCGGAGACCGTTGAACTCTTCCCAGACAACTTTCAGGTCGCTCTCGATCATCTTTTCGAGCTTGGCGATGGAGCGCCCCTCGGTCTTCCAACGCTTGAGCCCGCTGGTGAACACATCGATGACATTCTCGAGCCGTTTGACCACATAGCCCTCTTCGCGCCATTCGTCGAGCCGTTTATTGAACTCGTCGATCACCGCGATGAGGCGACCTTCCTTCTCCGCTTCCACCCGCTTTTCGAGTTTCTCGATCTCCGGCTCCAGTTCGTCGATGGCCAACGGGTCTTTCAATTGTTGTACCAGCGATTCGACCTCATCCTCGAAGCCACGGATATTGACCGCTTCGAGCCGTTTATGATAGCTTTCGAGCTGTGCGATCGCGTGCTTGTACTGATCGTAGACCGTTTTTAGCGTCGCGAGGTCCTCGGCCTGCGCCGCCTCGAGACCGTCGACGATCAACCCGTCGTCTTTCCACTCCCGCACCTTTGCTGCCACTTCGTCGCGCAGTTCGCGTTCCTTCTGCGATTCGAGCTCCATCTCGCGCCGTTCGAGCTCCTTTAAAAACGACTGGATCTCGCGCGCGATCTCGAAGATATTGTCCGGGTCGTTCATCATCTCGATGATCGCTTCGAACCGTTCCTCGTGGCCGGATATGTCCATCTTTTCCAGTTCTTCGCGCATGAGGCGAAGGTCTTCGATATTCTTTTCGAACTTCTGGATCTCCTCGCTCACATGCCTGAGATCGCCGTCGAGCAGCTTTTCGAGCGATGTGACCACATAGCCCTCGTTCTTCCACATCGCGATCTTGCGACGGAGCAGTTCCGCGCGTTTGTCACGCGGCCCAGTGATCCGTTTCATCCCCTCGACGATCGCATCGAGCTGCATCGGGTCCGACATGAGTCCCCGGAGCCGCTCCACTTCTTCCTCGCGCGCGGTGACATCGACCGTATCGAGCTTCTCTTCCAGTTGCTTGATCTCTTTGATATTGTTGGTCACGCGGGTATAGGTTTTCCATGCCGCGTCGATATCATCTGGCAGATGCGCTTCGATAGCGCTGACATCGAACCCTTCGTTCTTCCATTGCGCGATACGCCGCTCGATGAGGATCTTGCGTTTATCGTCCTCACGGCGCCCTTTCAGCGAACTTTCCTTCTTCTTCGCGATCTTGCCACGGAGCTTGAGGATGCGCTTGCGAACGGCGATCAGTTCATTTGGGTCCTTGATCAGTTCTTCGATGGCCTGGACTTCCTCCTCCAGCCCATCGGTCTCGAGCCCCTGGACCTGGATCCAGAGTTCGTTCATCTTCTCGAGATTCGATTCGAATTGGTCAAAGATCGAGTGGAGCTCGTCCACGCTCCGATCCATCTTCGATTCGAGCGACTCGATCCTTACACCCTCCTGGGCCCATTTATCGATCCGATCCCAGAACGGGCGCTTCGCCTCGTCCACCGTTGGCGGGCGGCGGGTAGTATGCGGTTGTGAATCGGCAACAGGGGTCGTGGGCTGGGCAGCACCATGCGTGGGTTGTGCTGCGGGCGTTACTTTTTTCTTGACATCTTTCGATTTGGTGAGCCCGAGCAATTCCATCTGGATCTGGCGCTGTTCTTCCAACCATTTCTTACGTTTGGTTTCCTGGTCGGCTTTCGATGCCGGTTTCGGCGGCGGGGGAGGAACCTCTTCCGCTTCGGCCTCAGAGGCTTCCTCTTCCATGAGCACCTCGTCTACACTTAACCCACACATTGGACAGGTCTTGGCGCTGTCCAACATTTTGGTGCCACATTCAGGACATGTAATCATTATTGTTCCTCGTGATTTTGCATCGGCTAGCCTAGTTGAGAGTGAAATACGCCGTCCCTATTACCCAATAATTGGAAAATTCAGTTAACCTTGTGATGGAAATAATACCATAAATACCTTTTGAATCTGGACGCGCAGTCATGTGCTCATCGCGCTGAGCCATTGGTGTCCAGAACCCGATGGTGTCTATGACAGATACGGTACGATCCGATCCGATCAGATCTGACATGACCTGAACTGCCTGAACTGCTTGAACTGAACTGAACTTAGCTGAATCGATATGATACGATACGATACGATATGGTACGATACGATATGGTACGATACGATATGGTACGATATGGTACGATATAAAACGACCCGATCGCGATCGAGCGCGACGGTTCTAGACTGAGGATGAGATAACGACCGCGATCGAACGGTAGAGTAGAACGCTACATCCAATATCTGCATTATTGATCGAAGATGGGACCAAGCACGGCCAGCCCGTCACCGCGTACTTCGAGGGCGTGCATTTCCATGCTATGCTTCGTTGCGCGCATCTTTTCGATCTGGAGATAACGGATCAATTTCCCCTGTTTCCGCCGGAGACCGAGGAGAATGATACCGTCGGAGAGAAACCCCTCGTTCCCGAGCAAATTCGACTCGCCGCCAATGGCGCGTTCCATGATAATAAAGCAATAGAGTTCTTTTTGACGCAGATGCTGGAAGAAATGGTACATCTTCTTGCGCATCCCCTGCGTCTCTTCCATAAGCGAATAGAGCGCACCGAGTGAATCGAACCCAAAAACGGAAAACTGATCCCCGCGGGTCTCTTTGAAATGGTCGATCATCTTCGTGGTCAATGCGAGATAGTCGATCTCTTCTTCCTCATCCGTCCCTCGTAACTGGGTGAAATCGCTGATCTGCATATTCTCACAGATGCCGATGCCGAGACTTTCCATATTCTCGAGATGGCTGGAGACGGTCTCCTCTAAGGTAGAATAGAGACCGAATTCGCCCGTACGGTTCAAGTATTTCGACATGATCGAATAAACAAAACTCGATTTCATCGACCCCGGCGGACCTGTGACCAATACGAGCTTGGGCGGAGTGATATCGGTTTTAAAGACCCGGTCGAGACCGCGGATTGTGTCTTTGAACATCCAGTTTTCCTCAATGTGGGACATAAGAATGGAAGGGCGATACGCAAACCAGTGAATGACGGTGACTATATTTAGTTTTGGCGGAATGGCAGATGGAGAGGACGGGGCGGGCACGAACCACGACGCGGGTATTTGATGGGATGGTGACGGCAGTGTTCATAAAAAATGGCACTGTCGCAAGTCGGGCCGGATCGGTGGTTCCAAGTTCCATTTGTCACGATGTGTCCGATTGGAACACCGTCCCGGATCTATTCTGTCTCTATCAGATCCGTTCGTGGTTCCCAGATACAATGAAATAAAAAAAACTCCTCTTCGCCATGTGTGAGTGAAGGAGTTATTATTGGATTCAGAAAAAGCATATGAAAAACGATCGGGGGTGGGGCGGCCCCCGTCGCGTCATTTCTCGCTTCGCTCGGAGTCAGCGTCCGGCGACTGTGTTGAAAACGGCCAGCGTCAGAGGGAATGGGCGTGGTCCGATGATGGACTCCGGCACACAAGCGGCCGGGTCGGGTGCGAGCATTCGCAGCGTTTTCTCAACACAGAGCGGGGAACGAGAGCACAAACAGCGCCTAAATTGCTACGCAATCTAGGCTGGGCAGATGAGGACACCTCCTCATCGCACAGAGCACCAATGGTGGTCTAGTGCCTAC